>DATDIC010000711.1:0-5183 GCA_036521275.1 Acetobacteraceae bacterium | reverse complement strand
GCGGATGCGCAGCACCTCCTCATCGGAGAGCTGGTTGACCCGCCGCTCGTCCGGGATGCTCAGACGCGAGCAGATGCTGGCTGCCTTGGTCGGCCCAATGCCATAGATATAGCGAAGCCCGATGGTCACCCGCTTGTTGGTAGGAATGTTCACGCCGGCAATCCGCGCCATCGCTCTCGGTCTCCTGCTTATCTCGCCCTGCCGGCCTTCTCGCCCTGCCGGCCTATCCACGCCGTGACAGCCCGCTGGCACCACGCCGCGAGCGCCGATCGGCCCGTAACCGTTCGGAGATGGCGGACTTATAGCCGGGGACACGAAAGAGTCAACGCGCGCCGATCAAATTTCCGTGAGAAACCGAGTGGCAGGCCGGACCCCCTTGCGTCCGACCTCGTCCGATCACGTGCCCGAGAGGCTGAATTTTAAGGCGATTCGCCTCATCCCTCGCATCAGCCTCTAAACTTTGACGAAAATCATCGTGAATGTGAGGTTATTGTCTGCTCACTCACTAGTGTGTGAGTGTTCACACAAAGGTGATGGGGGACAAGCCCGTGGGATCAATCAGCCTCGATGCGGCGATCGCCGCAATGAGAGAGGATTTCGCTGTGGATTTCGCCGACACGCCAGAAGCCCTGAGCGAAGTGTTCCGGCTTCGTTATCAGGTCTATTGCCTCGAACGCAAGTTCGAGCCCGGTGAGAACGGCACCGAGACAGACGATTTCGACGCCATGTCCCGCCACGTTCTGCTGCGCCACCGGGCGTCGAACGAGGCGCTCGGAACGGTTCGTCTCGTCATCCCGGGCCTGCGATCCGAACTGCCGATGGAACGGGTCGCGGCGTTGCCCAGGCTGCGCCACTTACCGCGTGAACGGATCGCCGAGGTCTCGCGCTTCGCGCTCTCGAAATCCCGCCGGATTGCCGGCGGTTGCCTGTCTTATCTGCTGCGCCTCGCGCTTATTCGCGGCATCGTCCACCTCAGCGGGGAGATCGGCATCAGCTACTGGTGTGCCCTGATGGAGCCGCAACTGCTCCGGCTGCTGCAGAGATCCGCGATCTATTTCCAGCAGGCGGGCGGCCTGGTGGAGCATCATGGCGCCCGCCAACCAGCCTTCGTCGGGCTGGCACCCATGCTCGATCGGGTCCAGCGGGAACAACCGGAAGTATGGGAGTTCATCACCGATAACGGCACCCTGTGGCAGCAAGACGTCGTGCAGGGGAAACGGCGCGGCCTGGCCGCCTGAGGCCCGCTCCTGCGTCGCTCATCAGGGCTGCGACGCAAGGCAACTGTCACTGTGCTGTGGCTCCGGCCCGCCAGCCTCGACCAGCACGTCGAGGCTGTGCCGGGTTGAGCGGACTGCCGGGAGACGGCGTGTCGGTGTTCCGACCCGGGCGACGAACAATACGTCCTCGGGCCCAACCCCCAGCGCCCGCCGAAACGCGGTCGCAAGGGCCTTCGCTTTGCGCCGCACGGTCGGTTCCGCCGTGAACGGTGCGTCCCTCTCCCCGTACTCCGCGAACGCCAGCATCGCCAATGTTGGCTGCATCACCAGGCCAAGGCGGGTCACGGTCAGCCAGAACCGCTGGATCGCCCGGCCACAGCCAATCAACTCCATGAACGAAAGCGGTGCCGTCCCGCCGCCCAGCCGTCGAAACACCACGAAACCGGCGCTGCCGAGCCCCGGCAGGTAATCAAGCTGTGCCGCGGTACCCACGGTACCGAGCCGGTTCATCCGTTGCATATGTGACCAGTCCTTCAGCGCCCACCGCAGCATCGGCAGCACCGGCCCGGCCACGCCGATCGCCCGCGCCGGAATCCGGTCGGCGCTGAACGCATGCTGCCAGTCGATCACCCGCTGATGGATCGGGAACGCCTCCGGGCAGCGAAGCCGGATATCCGTCGCCATCGCGTTCAGTCGCGCGCAGCGCCACCGGGCCATTGCATGCTCATGCCAATCGAGCGCGACAGCGCCGGTGACGGAGCTTTCCAGCAGCGCCTTCTGGTCGGGTCGCAACCCTCGCCACCGGTAAGGGCGTCGATCGACCGAACGGGTCGTCAGGAACGATACCAAAGGATCGGGCCGCAGGTCGGCAACCGCCGGGATGCGCACCAGCAGGCGATCCGGCGACTGGTCCCGGGCCGCGTCGCAGGTCATCTCGCGACCGAAGGCGCTGGCGGCGATCCGCAGCGATTCCACCAGCATGCCGGCAGCCAGCACGGTGGGCTCGCCGTCGCGATACTCATAGACGCTGGACGGGTCCTTGCGCACCCGTATCGCAACACTGGCCTCGTCGATGACCTGGAAGCGCCAGGGCTGGGTGTTGTCGCCACTCGGCGTCCAGCGGGCGAGGTTCAGTATCTCCTCGACCGGTGTCCGTCCGTGATCCGGCGGGTCGGCGGCGCCACGGGCTCCCGCCGGGCGCGCCTGGAGCCGGCGCGAAATGGCGCGCCAGGCCACCGCCAGCTTGATCCGCTGCACCGGTCCACCCAGGCCCAACGCCAGGCGCGTGACGGCGTAGCGGTCGAGATAGGCGTCGAAATGGTGGTGCCACGGCGCCGGCTTCACGCCATCCCGGCCCAGCAGAAGCTTCACCGCGGCGGCGGCGGTCACGCCCGCGCAAAGTTGTACGGCCGCCGCCGTCGACGGGCCTTTGCGCGCCGCGAGATCGATCCGGGCAGGGTCCACCAGGTAGCGCCGGTGCAGGCCCTTGGGAACCATGCCCATCAGGAACCGGAGGAACTGCTCGGGCTGGGAATGGCCTTCGAAGCGGAAATACTGTTCGAAGCTCATGCCCGCCGGCGTGAATATCAGATAGCCCACCCCCAACCCGATCGGCGCCGCAGTGATGGCGGGAATCCCCAGTTCACGACAACGGGCAAAAACCCGCCGGCGGACGTCTATCTCGAAGAAGTCGAGTCCATCGACGAACAGATGGACATCCGCCAGGAATTCATCCACCGAGTCCATCGTCACGCCGCCATCGAAGCGGCGGATGCGCAACGCTGGATTGATCTCGCGCGCCATCTCCTCCAGCACCTCGGCCTTCGGCCGGCCGACCGTGCTGACCAGGGCGCCGACCTGGCGGTTGAAGTTGGCGAACTCGAACCGGTCGAAATCGGCGATGGTGAAAGCGCCAACGCCAAGCCGCGCCAGCGTGAGCAAATACACCCCGCCCACGCCCCCCATCCCGGCGATGGCCACATGCTTCGCTCGCAGCGCGAGCTGTTCCCAGTCGGTCACCCACCCAAGGTTGCGGTCGAACGCGAGATCATAGGGAAAATCTTCGATTCCAGTTATCATGGTCCACCATCCGGTGAGTATCCGAGCAGGCTATTGAACCGTGAGGCCGGCCGGGTTTGCCGTCGGTCGGACTGTCTGGCGTAACTTTATACATCGCAACGGGGATCGGGTCCGGACCGGAGCTTCGGGTCGCAGCGTCACGCTGCGTTCACGTTTCGCGGCACAGTTTAAAATTAGGCAAATGACGGGCATTAATCACTTGCAATGCGAGCGGTGGTCGGGCACTGTTTGGGCGTGACGGCCGGATGTGGCCGAGCAACCGGAGATTACGACATGCGCCGCCTTTTGTCCGCGACGGCTTCGATTGCGACCGCTGCTCTTGGCTTGACGATGTGCTTGAGCACGCCCTCGCAAGCTGCGCCAATTACCTTCACCTGGGATCCGGCAGCGACTGGAGATTCCACCGCCGGCCAATTCACGGCCAATAATTTCAACTACTCCGATTTCGCTACGATTCAGTTTCCGACCAACACAACAACCCCCGGCTCCATTATAGAAAATGGCTTTTTGATTTTTACGAGCTTCTTTAATGGGACCAGTACGGTCCCAACCGGTGTGAACACGCGGCAGACCGCCACCCATCCCGGGTTCGGGCTGTATGAGCAATTCACCACGACATCCAGCGGAACGGGAAATACCACTAACTTCACAGGAGCGTTCGATAGCGCCTCGGTCACCTTCTATATCTACTCCACGCAGCATGGGTTGGCCCACGTTAGTTTTACGGGCCCAAATCATACGCCCATAATCGTTCTCCCTAGTGGGGCAAACCCACTCGAACTCGCCACCGAAACCGGCCCGATTAGCGGATCACCAAATGTCGCCGATATCAACCAGGGTGTCCCGACGGCAAGCATAGACACGCTGTTCACGCCTAACTTGGGGGAGGCAGGGTTCTTCGTGTCACCTAACCCAAGCATGCCGCTTGACCTCGAGCACGCCTTCACGAACACAACCACTGTGGTTTCCACCATTCCGTCACCTTGCAAACCTACCGCGACTTGCTTCATCGAGATCAAGGGTGGTGGCGGTAACGGAACCTTCTTCGGCACGGTCGTGCCTGAGCCGACAACCCTCGCCCTATTCGGTGCGGGATTGTCCTTCCTCGGCCTAGTCCGGCGCCGCCGCTCCTGATCCACACCGCTCGCGAACCACAACAAACGGCGCCCACTGGGCGCCGTTTCTATTTCAGCCAGACAGGAAATCGAACAACGAGCAGCCCGCGATCAGCCGCCCGTAAGGCACCCAGTCCCGACAGTCGCCCTCACGACCAGCTCCGCCCCATCGCAGGGTGCGCACGCACCACCTCCTCGTTCACCTCCGATCCCCAACCAGGCCCTGCCGGAATCAACATCTCGCCATCCTTCACCACCGGCGGGTTCGTCATCAGTGACTCCTTCCACGGCACATCGACGACATCGATCTCCATCACCCGGAAATTGGGTATCGCCGCGCAGAAATGCGCGCTCATCAACGAACCCAGATGCCCGTTGAAATTGTGTGGCGCGACGTAGACCTCGTACGTATCCGCCATCGCCGCGATCTTCATCGACTCCAGGATGCCGTTCCACGGCACGTCGATGATCGCCACGTCCACCGATTGCTGCTCGAAGAACGGCCGATACTGCCGCCGCCCGAACAGCGACTCGCACGACGCGATCCGCGTCCGCGAGCAGCGCCGGATCGTCGCCAGCGCCGCCGGGTCATACGAATCCACCTCCAGCCAGGTCAGCTCGAACGGCTCCATCGCCTGCGCGACGCGGATATATCCCTCGGTCCGGAAGTTGAAATTCAGATCGAGATGCAGCCCCACACCCGATCCAGCACCTTGCCGGAACGCCGCCATCTGCTCCACCAGCCCCTGCACCAGCCCCGCATCCACCGGCA
>DATDIC010000710.1:0-4918 GCA_036521275.1 Acetobacteraceae bacterium | reverse complement strand
GGCGGCAAAGTCGTGGATGGCCGGCCTTCGCCGGCCATGACGGGGGGCCGGTCGTGACGGAGAGGGGTTGGTGTAAATTGCGTCGGGCGGATCGCGTGATATCCGCTGAAATCAACCGGCGCGGGCGACGCGGTATTCGCGGCGGACGATGTCCATCAGTTCTTCCACTGAGGTGGCGGCGGCGGGTTTTTCGTAGGTGATTTGGCCGCGCTGCATCAGGATGATGTGGTCGGCGATCTCCAGCGTCTGGGCGTAGTTGTGCATGATCATGGCGATCGATAGGCCGGTGCGCTTGAGGCGGACGATCAGGTCGATGATGAGGCCGGCTTCGCGGGCGCCCATTGCCGCCAGCGGTTCGTCGAGCAGCAGGATCTTCGCCTGGGAGTTCACGGCGCGGGCGACCGCGATGGCCTGGCGCTGGCCGCCCGATAGCCGCTCCACCGGCTGATCGACGGAGGGGATGTGCACGCCGATCTCGTCCAGCAGCTCGATCGCGCGGCGGCGCATGGCACGGTGGTTCAGCAGTTTGAACGGGCCGGGGTAGGTGATCTCCCGGTTGAGGAACAGGTTGTGATAGATACTAAGCGAGTTGGCGAGCGCCAGGTCCTGGTAGACGCACTCGATGCCCAGCGAGCGGGCGTGATCGACGGAGCGCAGCACCGTCTCCCTGCCCTCGATGATCAGGCGGCCGGCGGTGGGCGGCTGGTAGCCGGTGAGGATTTTCACCAGGGTGGATTTGCCGGCGCCGTTGTCGCCCAGGATGCCGAGGATCTGGCCGGGGTGCAGCTCGATCGTGACGCCGTCGAGCGCGGTGACGGCGCCGAAGCGCTTGATGATGTTCTCGGCCCGCAACGCGGGGGCGGGGTCGCTCATCGTGCGCCGCCGGTACGTGCAAGGCGGACCATGTGGATGTTGAAGATCATCGCCGCGAGGATGGCGATGCCAAGGATGATGTTGAAGGTGAAGGCGTTGACGCCGATCAGCGTGAAGCCGTCGCTGAGGATGCCAAGCACGCCGGCACCGATGAGGCCGCCGATGATGGTGCCCGAGCCGCCGGCCAGCGAAGTGCCGCCGATCACGCCGGCGGCGACGGCGAGGAACATGATCTGGTTGCCGCCGGCCTGCGGGTCGATCGAGGAGATGCGGAATGCTTCCAGGATGCCGGTCAGTCCGGAGAGCGCGCCGGTGAGGACGAAATTGCCGATCTTCAGCCGGTTGACCTGGATGCCGGCCTCGCTGGCGCCGGTGGGATTGGCGCCGGCGGCGGTGGTGTGCAGGCCCCAGCGCATGTGGCGCAGCACCACATGCATGATGGCGACGATGAGCAGCGCCCACAGGATCTCGCTGTAGCCCCAGGCGCCCATGATCTGGGCCAGCACCGTGCCGCCCGGCGGGCTGACCGGGGTGCCAGCCGAGATGGTGAGCGTGAACCCGTTGACCAGAAACAACGTGCCCAGCGTGGTGACGAAAGACGGGATCGACAGCAGCACGGTGACGACGCCGTTGATCAGCCCGACGATGCCGGCGGCGGCGATGCCGAGGATGACGGCGATGGGCGGCGGGATGCCCGCCTGGGCGGCGAAATACATCACGAACGGGGCGAGCGCGAACACCATGCCGGCGGAGAGGTCGATCTCGCCCATGATCATCAGCATGATCTCGCCGCAGGCGATGATCGCCACCGGCGCGATATACTGCGTCAGGTTCTGCAGGCTGGCGTTGGAGAGCAGGAACGCGTGGTTGGAGGTTTCGAAATAGGCGATGAGGATCAGGGCGACGACCAAGATGCTGGCTTCCTGCCAGTGCAGGAAGAGATCCAGCAGCCGGACGCGGCCGGGGCGGTCCGCCATGAAACGAACTGATCAGCCGGCGATGGCGCCGCTGCTCTTGACGATCTCGGCCTGCGAGGACGAGCCTTCGTAGCGGGTCTTGGTGGAGAGATAGGGGCCGACACTTCCCTTGGTAACGAATTTCAGGCCGGTGTTGATGTCGGATGGCCCGGTGAGCCCGCCCGAGGCCAGGAACATGAACATTTCCATCACGGTATAGAAGCCTTGCAGATAGGCCTGCTGGTCGATGGTGAAATCGAGGAAGCCGCCGTTGATCAGTTCCAGCGTCTTCGGCAGCAGGTCGTAGCCGCCGGCATGCACGCCCTTGGATTGCAGGTTGAACTGCTGCATGACCTCGCCGACGCCCTGCGTGCTGCCGGCATCGACGGCGAACATGCCTTTCAGGTCCTGGTGGCCGAGATAGAAGGAGCGGATGCGCGACAGTTCCTCATTTACCGTGGCGCCGGTGGCGATCGACTGGACGTCGATGCTCTTGCCGGACTTCTTGATGGCGGCGATGGCGCCATCCATGCGCGGCTGGATGTTGAGCTGTCCGGGGGTGGCGATGAAGATTGCGACGAGGCCGGAATCCACCATGGAGACGATGCGTTCGCCCATGCTGTAGCCGGATTGGTAGAGGTCCTGGCCGATATAGGCGAGCCGCTTGTTGCCGCTGCCGGGTGGTGCGTCGGCGTTGTAGGAGAACACCGGGATGCCGGCGGCCAGCGCCTTCGCGGTGGGGTCGTTGAAGGCGCGCGGATCGACGATCGGCACCGCGATGGCGTTCGCCTTGCTGGCGATGGCGGCGTTCATCGCGTTCACCATCTCGGCCACGTCGGCATTGGCGGAGCCGGTCCATTGCGACGTGCAGCCGAGCAGGTCGCAGGCGTCCTTGAGGCCGTACTGGGTGGGGACGAAGAACGGATTGGTGGTGACGTGGTTGACGAAAACGAGGCGCCATTTCGGATGTGACGGAAACGGTCCGGCGTCCGCGGCGCGTGCGGTCCTGGAACCGAGCAGCGCGAGCGCACCGCCGAGACCCGCCCCCTGCAGTATTGCGCGACGCGCCGCGCCCGGTACGGTTCCGGCTTCCCGATTGTCGGCCATCGTGGCTCTCCTCCCGCTGGTGGCGCGGATAGTCCCGCGATCCGGCGGATAGCTCAAGAGGGGCGTGTGCGCGGTGCAATGGACGTGATTCGCCGTGTCGCCTGATTGGCAGGCTGCCATTTAGGGTGAGGTGCGTTCGTTGTTCGAGCGCAGACGGGAGTCCGGGGAGACCGTTTGGGTTTCGGGGGCGGTCGTGTGGATGCCCGCTTTCGCGGGCATGACGGGTGTTCGGGGGATGTCGTCTGGGTGCCGGGTTTCGCGGGCGTGGCTCGCGTGGATGCCCGCTTTCGCGGGCATGCCGGGTGTTCGGGGGGTGTCATGTGGGTGCCCGGTTTTGCGGGCGTGACGGGTGTTCGGGGGATGTCGTGCGGGTGCCGGGTTCGCGGGCGTGACGGGGCGTTCGGGGGCTGTCGTGTGGATGGCCCGGTTTCGCGGGGGCGGCTCGCGTGGATGCCCGCTTTGGCGGGCATGACGGGTGTTCGGGGGGTGTCGTGTGGGTGCCGGGTTTCGCGGGCATGGCTCGGGGGCGGTCGTGTGGATGGGGCTTTGGCACGGGTGGGTGTAAGAAGCTGGCCGGGAGAAACGTATGGGCAGCCGCGCCTGGGTCATTCTCGCCGCGCTGGTGCTTGCCCGCGTCGGCTTCGGATTTCAGTTCCAGGAGGTCGCGAGCCTCGGACCGCCGCTGATGAGCCGGTTCGGGATCGATTATGCCGCGCTGGGTTCGCTGATCGGCGCGTACATGCTGCCGGGGGTCTTCGTCGCGCTGCCGCTGGGGTTGCTGGGGCGGCGCTTTGGCGACCGCGCGGTGCTGGGGGGCGGCATGGCGCTGATGACATTCGGCGCGCTGATCAGCGCCGGCGGCGATAGCATCGCGGCGATCGGGGCCGGACGGATGGTTTCCGGCGTCGGCGCGGTTGCCATGATCGTGCTGCAAAGCAAAGTGATCGCCGACTGGTTCCGCGGCCGGCAATTCATGCTGGCGGTGAGCATATCCGTCGCGGCGTATCCGATCGGCGTGGGCCTGAGCCAGATCGTGCATCCATTGCTGGCGCGCCGGTTCGGGTGGTCCGCCGCGTTCCTGTCGGGCGGGGTGGAGATGGCGGCGGTGACCGCGCTGTTTTTCTCGGCTTACCGGGATTCTCCGATTGCGGCGGGGGTGCCGCGGGCGTTCTCGCTGCCGGGCGCGCGGGAGTGCGTCAGCCTGGTCATCGCCGGACTGATCTGGACGGCGTACACGGCGGGTTTCACTGGGTTCCTGTCTTACGCGCCATCGCTGATGGCGGAGCGCGGAGAGGGGTTGGCGCTGACCGGACTGGTGGTCGGGCTGGCGACCTGGGGCAATGTGCCGGCTACTCTGGCCGGTGGCGAGCTGGTGGGCCGCATTGGCGGGTGGCGGATTTTCCTGATCGGGACGGCGTCGCTGGTGGTCGGCATGGCGGGATTCGGTCTGCTGGACCAGCCGGTGGTGTGGGGGGTCCTGATCGGTGTGCCGGGGGCGCTGCACCCGAGCGTGATCATGGCGCTGGGCACGCTGTCGGCCCGGGTGGAGAACCGGGCGGTCGGCATGGGGCTGTTCTACACGATGTATTACGCCGGGGGCGCAGTGGTGCCGGCGCTATGCGGCCATGCGGCGGACCTGTATGGCGGCCCGGTGGGAGCGATGTTTGCGGCCTCGGCGATTTCGGGTTTGGCGATCCCGATCTATCTGCTGCATCGCCGTCTGACGGCGCATGAAACGATGCTGGCACGGGCGTGATTGCGGATGGCAGTTTGCGGCGATGCTGCCTGGACCGTATTGGGGGTGATGTGGGTTTGTCGTTCCCGCGATAGGCGGGGGTCTGGGCAAAGCTTGGGGTTTCGTGGCGCTCGCTGGATTCCCGCTTTCGCGGGAATGACGACGTGGCGGGATGACGGGGTGGCGGGATGACGGGGTGACGCGGCGCGACGGGGTGACAGATTGGCGGGGTGACGGAGCTGGAGTC
>DATDIC010000709.1:0-5009 GCA_036521275.1 Acetobacteraceae bacterium | reverse complement strand
CCGTGACGGAAACGGGGCCAGCCGTGACGGAAACGGGGCCGGCCGTGGCGGTGGGGCGGCCGTGACGGTGGGGGCGGCTGTGGTGGTGGGGCGGGCATGATGGACCTGAAGGCTTCACAACCACGAGCCGGGGGTTTCCGGGCTGCCTGCCAGCCGTAGACCTTGGGCGAACAGCTCGCGATGCTCGGGGCGGTCGAGCGGCGTGGTGGCGAGAAAACCCGTCACGCTGAAATGGGGCTCCATCACGCGCACGCGCCGCAATGCGGCGGCGGCTTCCTGTTGCTGTCCGAGATGCCCGAGCGCGGCCAGATAGGGCTTGTAGTTTGCCAGCATGGCGGGGTTCATCTGGGTGGCGGCGCGGCCGGCCGCGGCGGCCCGCTCGAAATCCTGCTGCAGCAGGGCGGTCAGCGCCCAGCACGCGTCGAACTGGAAGGCGCAGGGATGCAATGGCGTCAGCATCTTGTAGTGTGCCATGCGGGTTTCCGCCGCCGCCGTATCCCCGAGCCAGGCATGGGTTGCCGCCGACAGCGCCCATGCCTCCGCCAGGTTGGCGTCCAACGACAGCGCCCGTTCGTGCAGCGCCGCCGCGGCATGCAGTTCCCGCTGCAAGGCGGCACGCACATGGGCGGCCTGGCTGAGCAGGCGCGGATCGAACGGGTCGAGCCGGATCGCCTGATCGGCCAGGGCGCCGGCTGCCGACGCGGCCTCGGGCAGTGCGATCCAGCCCTGGTCCGCCATCAGCACGTGCCAGTAGGCGAGCCAGCCATGGGCCGCCGCGAAATCGGGCTCCAGCTCGATGGCGTGATGCAGGCGTTCGCCGGCTTGCAGCAGGGGTGCGTGCTCCATCCGTTGCATCAGCGCCAGGGAGCGCAGCATGAGCTCGTAGGCTGAGGCTTCCTCGGCGGGCCAGGTGCCGGCGCGCCTGGCCTCCAGCAGCAGGATTTCGGGGTCGATCTGGGCGGCGGCCTGGGCGGCGATGTCATCCTGCAGTGCCAGCAGGTCGGTGGTGTCGCGGTCGAATCGCGCGGTCCAGGCGACCTTGCCGGCGCTTCTGAGATCGAGCAGGCGCAGGCCGACGCGCATGCGGGCGCCGACCCGCTGCACGGTGCCGTCGAGCAGGAAATCGAGGCCGAAGGTGCGGCGGATCGCGGCCTCGTCGCGCTTGCCGTCGGCGAAGCGGGCGAGCGAGGGGGCGGAGACGACGAACAGCCAGCGGATGCGCGAGAGGGCGGCGCTGATCTCCTCGGCGAGGCCGAGCGCGAGATGGGCTTCGGAGGCTCCGGTCCCCACCAGGCCGAGCGGCATGACGCCGATATGGGTGCCGCCGCGGGCGGGACCGGGGGCGGGCGCCTGCATGCCTTCGATGGGCGTGACCGGCTCGGCGGCGGCGGACATCGGCGGCCGGGGTGGCTGGCGGCTGCTGGAGGGGCCGCGGATATCGGTCAGCAGCTTCTGGGTTTCGGCCGAGGGTGCGGCGTCCATCAGGTCCGCCAGGACCGCGCGGCAGCGGTCATAGGCCTGGATCGCCATGCCGCGTTCGCCGCGGGCGGCGTGGGCGCGCATCAGCGCCCGCCAGGCGCCTTCATGGGCGCGGTCGATCTGCAACAGGCGTTGGGCGGCGGTGATGGCCAGTTCCGGCTCGCTCTGTGCGCGCAGGAGCAGTTCGCCGAGTGTGCGGCCACGGTCGCGCAGGCGTTCGCGTTCGGTGGTGAGCCAGAGATCGAATGCGGCGTCGAGGCCGTCGAGGTCTTCCAGCAGGTCGCCTTCGAGCAGGGAGAGCGGGCCGGGGCTGTCGATGGTGGCGCGCATGACCTCGGTGACGTCGACCCAGGCGGCGCCGGGCCGCAGGGTAACGTGGTCGCGGGTGACCTGAAGGATGTCGTCGCCGGCGGGCGAGAGGGCTTCGAGGAGGCGATGGATTTCCTGACGGAGCGAGGCGCGCGCCTGCTCCTCTGGCCGGCGGCTCCAGAGCAGCTCGGCGAGGCGGCCGCGCAAAGCGGGGCGTGGCGCGGCGAGCGCTGCGACGGCGAGCAGGCCGCGGGTTTTTCGTCCGACGGGGAGCACGTTCTCACCGGCGTCCGACCGCGCCTCCATCTGGCCGATCAGCCGGAGGCGCAGCAAGGGGGTAGGAGAGACCCTGGTTGCAGGTGCATTTGCCAATGATGTCGCTGCCACATTCATGCTGCTTATTACTGCGGATTTATGGCGATGACGCAAGGTTCGTTTGCGCAGCGGTCATTCTTCAAAGATCAATTTGTCAGCGAGACGGGTCCGAAACGGCTTGGATCGATCGCCCGTATCGCTCCGGCCGCGGCGCCAGGGTCGCGTCCGGCGATCAGATCAGCCACCAGCCGACCCGCGGCCGGCGATGTCTGAATTCCGTATCCTCCCTGGCCGACGCACCAGAAGAAGCCGGCGACCGTGGGGTCCCAGCCGAAGCAGAGGCTGCCGTCGGGCGTGAAGCTGCGCAAACCGGCCCAGCTATGTTCGATGCGGTGAACCTCGATCGCCAGCGCGTCCTGCATGCGGGCGATCGCGGTGGCGATGTCGAGCTCATCGGGACGGACATCGTGTGCGTGGGTCGGCGTTGCGTCGGCTGGCGAAACCATCAGGCGGGTGCGCGCTTCGGGACGTGCGTACCAGGTGTCGCCGACATCGCCCACCAGCGGCCACTCGCTGACGTTCCAGGGTGACGGGTCGATGATTGCGGCGGAGCGGCGGCAGGGGGTGAGGCCGATCGGGCGGGCGCCGGCAAGCGTGGCGATCTCGTCGCCCCACGCGCCGGCGGCGTTGACGATGACGGGGGCGTGGAAGACCGTTCCGGCGGAGGTTTCCACGTCCCAGCCGCGGGGCGCGCGGGCGATGCGTCCGGCGCGATGGCGGAGCGCGATGACGCCGCCGGCGATGCGAAGCTGGCGCAGGAATCCGCTGTGGATGGCGGCGACGTCCATGTCGAAGGAGTCGTGTTCGAGCGCGGCGGCGACGGCGTAGCCCGGGCGCAGGGCGGGCAGCATGGCGCGCGCGGCATCCGGGGTGATCGCGCGGACGCCGGTGCCCTCGGCGATGGTGCGCTCCAGCTTGTCACGCTGGGCTTCGGTGGCGAGGAACAGCGAGGGGCGCCGGCGCATCAGGGGCGCGTCGGCGAATCCGGGCGGCGGCGATTCGAAGAAGCTGCGGGAGAGGCGGCTGAGCAGGCGGACGTCGGGCGGGCCGTAATTCTGCACCCAGATGGCGGCGGAGCGGCCGGTGCTGTGATAGCCGGCTTGCTCTTCGGCCTCGATCAGGGCGACGCGGTGATCGGCGCAGAGCGCCGCGGCGGCGCTGGCGCCGGCAATGCCGGCACCGATGATCAGGATATCGAAGTGTTGCGTGTCCATGCGCGCCAGCATCAGTGGTGATGCCGTGGTCCGCAAGCGGTCGGTGATTGCGGTGGCCCATGCCGGCGACAGCGGGCATCCAGGCGGGAGCCCAGGAAATTCCGAGGGTTGTGTGGATTCCCGCTTTCGCGGGAATGACGAAGGCCGGTTGCCTTCATGGCGCCATACGCTTGTCTCGGGTCAGGCGCCGGGCGAGCATGCGCATGTACTCGGTGGGGAACAGATGATGATCGAGATGGTGGTGCGCGGGGACCGGGTGGTGACGCCAAGCGGCGTGCAAGCGTGCGACCTGGCGATCGAAGCCGGGCGGATCGTGGCGGTGAGTGCCGCCGGCAGCCTGCCGGTGCCGGAGGGGGCCCGGCTGATCGATGCCACCGGCAAGATCGTGATGCCGGGGGGGATCGATCCGCATGTGCACTGCAAATGGTTCCTGCCGAACCCGGATGGCTCGGCCGGGCTGACCGACCCGCCGGATATCGTCAGCCGGGCCGCGGTGCATGGCGGGACGACGACGATGATCGATTTCACGCGCTGTTCGCAGGGGGCTTCCGTGCAGGATGCGATCGCGCTGCGGGAGGCGGACTGGAAGGGGCATTCGGCATGCGATTACGCGCAGCACCTGATGGTGGAGGGGGCGCTGCCGGTGAACCTGTTCGGCGAGCTGGCGGAGGCGATCCAGGCCGGGTTTGCGACGGTGAAGATCTTCACCACCGACATCACGCCCAGCCGCAAGGGGCGGATGGTGGATTTCGGCGGTATCTGGGAGGTGTTCCAGGTGCTGGCGGCGCAGGGCGGCCTGGGGGTCATTCATTCCGAAGACAACGATATCGTCATGCACATGTACGGCAAGCTGATCCGCGAGGGGCGGACCGGGTTTGCCAACATGGCGGAGGTGCACAACACGCTGTCGGAGGATATCTCGTTCCGGCGGGTGATACGGCTGGCGGAGAAGGTGCCGGGGACGGCGCTGTACATGATGCATACGTCGGCGGCGTCGGGCGTTTCGGCGATCCGCGAGGCGCGGGCGCGGGGCGTGCCGGTGTACGGGGAATCGCTGCACCAGTACATGCTGTATACGAGTGAGGATTACCGGCGGCCGAATGGGCAGATCTATCACACTTATCCGTCGCTGAAGGCGGCGGAAGATCAGGCGGCGCTGTGGGCGGGCACGCTGGACGGATCGATCAACTGCGTGGCGACGGACGAGATATGCTGCACGCTGAAGCAGAAGATCCAGGGCGTGCGGATCGATGACACCACGGGCGGAAATGCCGGCGTGGAGCCGCGGGTGGCGCTGATGTACACCGAGATGGTGGGGCGGCGGGGGTATTCGTTGCCGCGGTTCGTCGATCTGGTTTCCACCAGTGCGGCGAAGATCATGGGGCTGTACCCGCGCAAGGGGGCACTGGCGGCGGGGGCGGACGCGGATGTCTGCGTGCTGGACCCGGCGGACCGGCGGGTGATCCGGGCGGCGGAGCTGCATGAGACGGATTACACGCCATGGGAGGGGCGGCAGATGCTGGCCTGGCCGTGCCTGACGATGCTGCGCGGGAAGGTGGTGGTGGAGGATGGGAGGTTCCTGGGGAGCCTGGAGGATGGGCAGTGGCAGCGGCGGAAAGTCGCGGGGGAGAT
>DATDIC010000708.1:0-4425 GCA_036521275.1 Acetobacteraceae bacterium | reverse complement strand
GGGGCGGCCGGCGGCCTCGCAGATCGCTTCGGCATCGTTGCGGTCGTTCTTGCCGCGCTTCAGGTAGGGCTTCACATATTGCGCCGAGATCAGCCGCACCTCGTAGCCCAGCGCGACCAGCTTGCGCGCCCAATGATGCGAACCGCCGCACGCCTCCATGGCGACCACCGTGGGTACGCGCTTTTTGAAGAATGGGATCAGCTGGCGCGGCACAGGTTGACGCGCAGCAGCGGTCTCCCCGTTTCGTCAACGCAATGCGGCGTGAAAACGGCCTTGGACGTGTCAAGGCCGATGCGACTAATCTGCGTCATGGACGGCTCCGCTCTTGGGGGTTTCACAGCCCAGGTCTGGCACGCAATGCCGTGGGGCCGTCCACCCCAACAATGACAGACGCAGCGGGACCGGTTGATCGCCCAGCACCTACTTCCCCATCGCCTTGTCCCAGATCGCGTGCGTCCATGCATCTTCCGGCTTGTGCGTGATCACCGGGGCTGAGCCGCCCGCCATCAGCTCACTCACCGTGCGGTTATACGCGGCGACATCCAGATACCCGAGCCCGTGTGGCGCCGGCGTCAGCAGCTTGGCGATCTCCGACATCATCCGCTTCTGGTGCGCCTCGGTCTGCGCGCCGCTGGTGTCGTTGGCCAGCACGATCTTCACTGCCTCATCCTGGTGGTCTGTCGCGTATTTCCAGCCTTCCATCGACGCCTTGACGAAACGCGCCAGCCGCTCGGCCTTGACGGAGTCATTGATCGATGCCTCGGTGGCATAGAGACCGTCTTCCAGCGTCGCCACATCTTCATCCGAGTACTTGAACACGACGAGTTGCGACGGCTTCATCCCGGCTTCGATCAACTGCCAGTATTCGTTGTAGGTCATCGTGGAGATGCACGCCGCCTGCTTCTGCAGCAGCGGATCGACGTTGAAGCCTTGCTTCAGCACCCGGACGCCGTCCGGTCCCCCTGTCGTCTTCAGCCCCAGCTTGTTCATCCATGCCAGGAACGGATATTCGTTGCCGGAGAACCAGACGCCGAGCGTCTTGCCCGTAAAGTCGGCCGGCTGCTTGATGCCGCTGTCCTTGCGGCAGCTCAGTTCCATGCCGGAACGCTGGAACACCTGAGCGATGTTGACGATCGGTACGCCCTTCTCGCGCGCGGCCAGGGCCGACGGCATCCAGTCCACCACCACGTCAGCGCCGCCGCCAGCGATCACTTGCTCCGGATTGATGTCGGGCCCGCCCGGCTTGATCGTCACATCCAACCCGGCGGCTTTGTAGGCGCCCTTCGCCTGCGCGACGTAATAGCCGGCGAACTGTGCCTGGGTCACCCATTTAAGTTGCAGGGTCAGCGGGTCGGCGGCCCGGGCCAAGCCGGACAGACCCAGCAGCAATGCGGCGGCAAGGAGAAGTCTGCGCATGTGTGCCCCTTTCTTTCAGTGGTACGATTTCTTTCAGTGGTACGACGGATGCCAGAACGTGACGGAACGTTCAAGCAATGACAGCAAGGCGAAACTCAGCGTGCCCAGCACTGCGGCAACGACGATCTCCGCCCATACGACCCCCAGGTCGAGCCGGGCGGCCTCGGTGGAGATGCGGAAGCCCATGCCGACGATTGGCGTGCCGAAGAATTCTGCGACGATCGCGCCGATCAGCGCCAGCGTGGCGTTCAGCTTGAGCGCGTTGAACACGAAGGGCAGGGCTGACGGCAGCCGCAACTTCAACAGCGTCTGTGTGTAGCCGGCGGCATAGGTTCGCATCAGGTCGGCTTCCATGGCCCCGGTCTGCGCCAGGCCGGCGCCGGCGTTCACCAACATCGGAAAGAACGTCATCGCGACGACGACGGCGGCTTTCGACTGCCAGTCGAAGCCGAACCACATCACCATGATCGGCGCGATGCCGACGATCGGCATGGCGCTGACCAGGCTGCCCAGCGGCAGCACGCCGCGCCGCAGGAACGGCGAACGGTCCAGCGCGATGGCCACCAGCAGACCTCCTGCGCTGCCGATCACCCAGCCGGGGATCACCGCGCGCAACACGGTTTGGCGGAAATCGGCCGCCAGCATCGGCAGATGCGTCACGATGGCGGCACCGATGCTGGTCGGTGGCGGCAGCAGCACGAACGGCACGCCGTAGCCGACGCAGACGAGTTGCCACATCCACAGCACCAGCACGCCGAACACCACCGGCGTGGCGACGCGGAAGATGCGACCGTCGCCGCGTGCCAGCAGCACCAGCAGCAGGCTGCCGAGCAGCATACTCGCGAGCAGGAGAATGGTGGTCACAGGCGGCCGCCTCGGGCGCGGACCAGGATTGCCTGGCTGGCGTTCACCAACGCGACGGCCAGTACCGCGAGCAACGCGGCCATGAACAATGCGGACCAGATCTGCAAGGTCAGGCCATAGTAGGAGCCGGTGAGCAATCGGGCACCAAGGCCGGCCTGAGCTCCGGTCGGGAGTTCGGCAACGATCGCGCCGACCAACGCCAGCGGCGCGGCGACCTGCATCGCCGGAAACAGGAACGCCATCGATGCCGGCCAGCGGAGCATGGTGAAGACCTGCGTCCCGGTGGCGCTGTAGGTACGCAGCAGGTCGCGCTGCATCACGTCGGAGGAGCGCAGGCCCTTCACCATGCCGGTCGTGATCGGGAAGAAACTGAGCCAGCCCGCAATCAGCGCCTTCGGCAGAATGCCGGTCAGTCCGATGTTCCCGAGCACGACGACCACCATCGGGGCGATCGCCAGCACGGGGATTGCCTGGCTGGCGACCAGCCACGGCATCAGGACGCGGTCCAGCGTGCGGACATGTACGACGCCGATGGCCATGGCGATGCCCGCGACGAGCGAGATCAGAAAGCCGACCAGGGATTCCCATGCGGTGATGGCCGCGTGGTGCAGCAGGCTGCGCGGGGCGTTGAGCGGATAGCCGAAGCTCGTGGTCTCCATTTCCCTGGCGACCTGCCACGGCGTGGGCAGCAGCGGGCGGTTGAGCGACTGGGTTGCCCGCGCGATGTCGGACCAGGTCGCGTTGTCCTCCGCGAACGACTGCGCCTGGTCCCAGTTCATCCCGACGGAGGCAGCGAACCAGACGGCGATGACCACGGCCAGGACGCACAGCACGGGTAGCGCGCGGGTCATGGCGGAAGTTGTCCGCAGGACGGCGACTCCCCCTCCCCTTGAGGGCTACCGCATTCACACATCTCGTTGCGCTCCGCGGCGATCCGGGATTCTCTGCCTCCCGGTCGGCTCGGTTCGACCTGATGGGAGCAACCGATGAGCACGATCTCGCTGGGGCGCTTTGGCGACGACCGCCGCGAAGACGCCGGCATCTTCCTGCATACCCGCCTGGTGGAAGATTGCGCGCATGGTATCAGCGTCCGCCGTCTTGGCCAGGACCGTGCCGGGGAGATGCGGCTGACCCGTTTCCTGCACAACGATGCGGTCACCATCGAAGAGATGGTGGCGCGTGCCGCGGCCCGCACCGCGGAGCGCTGCGCGGGGCGCGATGTGCTGGTCATCCAGGACACGACGGTGGCCCGCTCGGACGGCGGCGGCGGTCTGTATTTGCACGTGGCGATCGCGGTGGACGCTACGGATGGCGCCTTGCTGGGGTTGGTCTACGCCACGTTCCTGACCCGCGAGCACGGCCGGCGGGCGACGCGCACCAATCGTCCGATCGAGGACAAGGAAAGCCAGCGCTGGCTGGATGGTGCCGCTGCGGCGGCACGGGTCTGCGCCAAGGCGCGGCGGATCACGATGGTTGCCGACCGCGAGAGTGACATCTTCGAGG
This sequence comes from Acetobacteraceae bacterium, assembly GCA_036521275.1. Lineage (GTDB taxonomy): Bacteria > Pseudomonadota > Alphaproteobacteria > Acetobacterales > Acetobacteraceae > DATDIC01. The sequence goes on along the minus strand of DATDIC010000708.1, from coordinate 642 downwards.
CCTTCGCCCGCCGCCCAGAGCGGGTGGATCTGTTGGTGCGTGCGGCACAGGACCGCGTGCTGGGCGACGGCGGGCGGCTGTTTGGCCGCCTCGACGCGCAGCGTGCTGCGGGACGCATGACCATCGAGGTGGCGGCCAAACCTGGGCAAAAGGCGCGCACGGCCACTCTGGCGGTCCGCTTCCTGGCGGTGGAACTGAAGCGCCCGCGCAACAAGTTGCGCTGCGACGACCCACGCACGGTGTCGCTTTCGCTGGTGGACACGCGCGAGGTCAAGGCGCGGCACGGCGGGGAACCGCTGCATTGGCGGCTGCTGACCACGTGGCGCGTCGGCGATGTCAGCGCGGCGCTGGCGGTGATCGGCTTCTATCGTTGCCGTTGGATGATCGAGCAATTGTTCCGCACCATGAAGACGCAAGGCTTCGACATCGAGGCGCTGCGCATGGAAACCGAACCACCGCTGCGGCGGCTGCTCGTGGCCGCGCTGATCGCGGCGGTCAGCGTGCAGCAACTGCTGCATGCCCGCGATGGCGCGACGGCACGGCCGCTGAGCGATGCTTTCGCTGCCGAGGATCAGCCGCTGCTGGAGGCCCTGAACCGCTCGCTTGAAGGCAACACCCAGAAACAGAAGAATCCGCATCCGC
>DATDIC010000707.1:0-3218 GCA_036521275.1 Acetobacteraceae bacterium | reverse complement strand
TACTCCATCGTGGTCGCCGCCACCGCATCGGACCCGGCGCCGATGCAGTTTCTGGCGCCTTATACCGGCTGCACGATGGGCGAGCATTTCCGCGACCACGGGCGGCACGCGGTGATTTTCTACGACGATCTGTCGAAGCAGGCGGTGGCCTATCGCCAGATGTCGCTGCTGCTGCGCCGGCCGCCGGGGCGCGAAGCGTATCCGGGCGATGTGTTCTATCTGCATTCCCGGCTGCTGGAGCGGGCGGCGAAGATGAACGACGCCGAGGGCGCCGGCAGCCTGACCGCGCTGCCGGTGATCGAGACGCAGGCCGGCGACGTGTCGGCCTATATTCCGACCAATGTTATCTCGATCACCGACGGGCAGATATTCCTGGAAACGGAACTGTTCTTCCGCGGCATCCGCCCGGCGGTGAATGTGGGCATTTCGGTCTCACGGGTGGGATCGGCGGCGCAGATCAAGGCGATGAAGCAGGTCGCCGGACGGATCAAGCTGGAGCTGGCGCAGTATCGGGAAATGGCAGCGTTCGCGCAGTTCGCCTCGGATCTGGATGCATCGACGCAGGCGCTGCTGGCACGTGGCTCGCGGCTGACCGAGCTGCTGAAGCAGCCGCAGTATCGCCCGGTGCCGGTGGAAGAGCAGGTGGTGGTGATCTTTGCCGGCGTGCGGGGATATCTGGACAAGATCGATGTGGGTCGGGTGGGCGCGTTCGAGCAGACGTTCCTGGGTGAGCTGAAGTCGCGCGAGCCGGGCATCCTGGAGGCGATCCGCACCGATCTTGAGATCAAGCCGGAGGTGGACAAGAAGCTGACCGCGTTCCTGGACGGCTTCGCGCGGTCGTTTGCGTAGGACGGCGGCGTTGGGTGGCGAAGCGGGTTGTGCGGTGCGGGGTGCGATGGCTGGTGGGGGTCGATCGGCCTGCGGGATGGATTCCCGCTTTCGCGGGAATGACGGGGGTCGCGGGAATGACGGGGCGCGCGGGAATGACGAGGGGCGCTTCACATGCCTAGTCTGAAGGCGCTGCGGACGCGCATCAACAGCGTCAAATCGACCCAGAAGATCACGTCGGCGATGAAGATGGTGGCGGCATCCAAGCTGCGCCGCGCCCAGTCGCAGGCGGAGGCGGCGCGGCCGTACGCCGAGCGGATGCAGCGCATGTTGAGCACGCTGGCCGCCTCGGTGGCGGGCAGCCCGACCGCACCGGCATTGCTGGCGGGGACCGGTAAGGACCAGGTGCATCTGATCGTCGCGGTGACCGCGGATCGCGGGCTGGCAGGTGCATTCAACAGCAGTATCGGGCGGGCGGCGCGCACGCTGGCGCGGCGGCTGGAGGCAGAGGGCAAGACGGTCAAGATATTCGCGGTCGGTCGGAAGGGGCGCGACTATTTGCGGCGCGAGCTGGCGAGCCGTTTCGTTGGCGACGTCAGCTATGCCGGCAAGCGCCGGCTGGAGTTTTCGGACGCGCAGGAGATTGCGACCCGGGTGGCCGCCATGGTCATGGCCGGCGAGGTGGATGTCTGCACGCTGGTGTACAACCGGTTTCGTTCGGTAATGTCCCAGGTGGTGACCGAGCAGCAGCTCGTGCCGGCACCGATGCCGGAAGCAACGGCGGCCGAGGATCTCGGCGGCGCGACGTTTGATTTCGAACCGGATGAGGAGACCATCCTGGCGCGCCTGCTGCCGCAGAACCTGGCGATCCAGATCTATGGCGCGCTGCTGGAGAGCAGCGCCGGGTTCTTCGCCTCGCAGATGACGGCGATGGACAGCGCCACGCGGAATGCGGGCGACATGATCAAGCGGCTGACGCTGAACTACAACCGGGCACGGCAGGCGAATATTACCAGGGAACTGATCGAGATCATTTCCGGCGCGGAGGCTGTGTGACGACCCTCACCCGGACCGCTGCGCGATCCGACCTCTCCCGCGCAACGGGAGAGGTAAAGATGCTGCGCGATCCGACTGCGGACCAAGTCCGGGGCAGGCTCTCTCCCGCACAGCGGGAGAGGTGAAGATGCAAGGAAGTTAATATGGCAAGCAATATTGTCGGACGGGTGACCCAGGTGATGGGTGCGGTGGTCGATGTGCAGTTCGAGGGCGAACTGCCGTTCATCCAGAACGCGCTGCACACCAAGATGCAGGACCGCACGCTGGTGCTGGAAGTGGCGCAGGAGCTGGGCGAGCGCACTGTGCGCACGGTCGCCATGGATAGCACCGATGGGCTGGTGCGCGGGCAGGAGGTGGTCGATACCGGTGGTCCGATCACCATGCCGGTGGGGCCGGAGACGCTGGGGCGCATCCTGAACGTGATCGGCGAACCGGTGGATGAGCGCGGGCCGATCCATACCGCCAAGCGGTATCCGATCCATCGCGAGGCACCGAGCTTCGAGGATCAGGCCACCTCGGCGGAAATCCTGGTGACTGGCATCAAGGTGGTCGATCTGTTGGCGCCCTACCTGAAGGGCGGCAAGACCGGGCTGTTCGGCGGCGCCGGCGTCGGCAAGACGGTGCTGATCCAGGAGCTGATCAACAATATCGCACGCGCGCATGGTGGTGTCTCGGTGTTCGCCGGGGTGGGGGAGCGGACGCGCGAGGGGAACGACCTGTATCATGAAATGATCGATGCGGGTGTCATCAAGCTGGGCGAGAACACCACCGAAGGCTCCAAGGTCGCGCTGATCTACGGCCAGATGAACGAGCCGCCTGGCGCACGGGCGCGGGTTGGGCTGTCGGGGCTGACGGTGGCGGAGTATTTCCGCGACGAGGAAGGCCAGGACGTGCTGTTCTTCGTGGACAACATCTTCCGCTTCACCCAGGCGGGCGCGGAAGTGTCGGCGCTGCTGGGGCGCATTCCGTCGGCGGTGGGGTATCAGCCGACGCTGGCCACCGACATGGGCGCGTTGCAGGAGCGGATCACGTCGACCAACAAGGGATCGATCACGTCGGTGCAGGCGATCTATGTGCCGGCGGACGACCTGACCGACCCGGCGCCGGCTACATCGTTCGCGCATCTGGATGCGACCACCGTGCTGTCGCGGCAGATCGCGGAGCTGGGGATCTATCCGGCGGTCGATCCGCTGGATTCGACGTCGCGGTCGCTGGATCCGCGGGTGGTGGGGGACGAGCACTACGGGGTGGCGCGCGAGACGCAGCGGATTCTGCAGACCTACAAATCGTTGCAGGATATTATCGCCATCCTGGGCATGGACGAACTGTCGGAA
>DATDIC010000706.1:0-4475 GCA_036521275.1 Acetobacteraceae bacterium | reverse complement strand
TGCGCGCCCCCGTGATGGGTCACCCCCCAATGCGGTTTGGCATTGCACCAAACTACCCCGTCAGCGACCTCCCCAGCGCCTCCAGCAGATGTTCGGTCCCGCGTTTCCGCGAGCCGCCATCGTCGTATCCGTCCAGAAACGCCCCCTGCTCGGTAACCGCCAGGGTCGTCTTGCCAGCCTCCGCCGCCAGCTCGATCGTTGCGAGGGAAACCGAAATCTTCCGCGCGTCCATATGCATCTCGTAGCTGTAGACCAGCCGCTGGTTCTCGATCACGTCGTGATAGATCGCGTCGAACGTGGAGGTCACGCCCCCCTCCCACCGCCCCTTCAGCCGTTCCCGCCCACCTGGCCGGACATCCATCGTCCGCTCCAGCAACTGCCACTGGCCGGGCGACCCGCTGAACCATGCCTGCTTGGCGCTCGCTTCCGTCAGCGCCCGCCACACGCGGGCGACCGGTGCGTCATAGGTCCGTTCCAGCCGGAACGAGTCGTGCACCACCGAGCGCCCCTCGTTCCCCGACCCGCTCTGCATGCGAATCACCAGCCGTTCCAGCTTGTCCAGCGTGGTGCGCCAGCCTTCCGGCGCGCCCGCCACCATCGGCGCGGCCATCGCCGGATCCTCGAACGTGTAGGTCTGCACGACGTCCATTCGCGTGCCGCCGAGCACGTCGGCGAATGTCACCTCGGTATACGCGCGAAACAGCCGTTTCCCCGCCGCATCGGCAACCTGCATGTCGATCACCAGCCGCGTGGGCGGCGACACCTCCACGAAGCTGCCGTGGGTCCAGTGCCGGGTCCCGTTCGGCGCCTGCATGCACACATCGAATGGCCCGCCCGCGCGCATCTCCACCCGCGCCTCCTGCACGGTATAATGTTCCGGACAGAACCACTGGCTGACGTGCTCGGCCGAGCTCCACGCCTTGAACACCGTCTCCGGGCGCGCATGGAACGTGCGCGACAGCCGGAGCGGCGGCGGCTGGGTCTTATCGGTGTTCGCGTTCTGCATGGTCACCTCCATTCGCCTGTTCGATCGGTCGTCCGGCCGCGCCGGGTCAGGTCCCGGTACCGCTGCCCTCTTCCTCGGCCTTGAGCACATCCAGATACGCACCCAACCGGTCGAGGCGCTGGCTCCACTCGGCGCGCCGCGCGTTGATCCATTGCTCGACCAGGCTGAGCGCCTGCGGCTCGATCGCGCAGGTACGCACCCGCCCGACCTTTCGCGTCCGCACCAGCCCGGCTGTCTTCAGCACGCCGAGATGCTGCATCGCCGCCGGCAGCGACATCGGCAGCGGGCGCGCCAGCTCGCTCACCGCCGTCGGTCCCCGGCTGAGCCGCTCGATCATCGCCCGCCTCGCCGGGTCGGCGAGGGCGTGAAACAGGCGGTCGAGATCGGCCGATTGGTTAAGCATATGCCTAACTATCAGGGCCTCGACAGTTAGGCAATAGCTTTAGTATCGGCTATCCTCAGGAATTGTCTCCACCCCCCCCGGCGAGACGACCGGCACAGGCCGTTCAGCGAGGGGCAGATTTACGGCCCGGCCTGTCCGGTTCGAAACGGATACGCAGGCGCATCCCGGTTGCCCTGGCGAACCGCTGAAGGGTACGGGTCGACGGCATGGATCGGCCGCTTTCGAGCCGGGCAATCGCGGTTTGCGTGGTTCCCATCGCCTGGGCCACCTGCTCTTGTGTCATATCGGCCTGGCTGCGCGCTTCGATCAAGGCGGAGGCAAGCGTGAACTCCTCTTCCAGCGCGTCGTAAGCAGCCTTGAATTCCGGGGCTTTCATCCGCGTTTCAGCCCATTCATCGACCGGAATATACTTGCGGGTCATCGCACCTCCTTGGCCCGGCGCAGGGCGGTTTCTATGTCGCGACGTGGCGTCTTTTGCGTCTTTTTTCGAAACACATGGACAACGACAACCCGGCGGCCGGTGGCGGTCACGTAGGCGGCACGGGCATTGCGAACGCCCGGCGGTGCTTGAGATTACCTGACTGCCCACCTTGGAATCCAAGAATGAATCCCTTGGCGCCAAGCTTCAGCAGGAGGTTGCACATGGAACCTGACCGCACGCCGCTGCCGCCCTTCACCACCGCCGACGATGCCGCCCGCGAGGTCCGCCTCGCCGAAGACGCGTGGAATAGCCGCGATCCTGAGCGCGTATCGCTCGCCTACACGTCGGACAGCCCATTGCGCAACCACGCCGAGTTTCTGCACGGCCGCGAGCAGATCAAAGCGTTCCTGACCGGCAAATGGAACCGCTCGATTATCGCCTGATCATCGTCAGTGCGGAATGAGAATTGGGAGTTCGATCCGTGCGGCCTCATGCGCCGCCGCCTCGACCACCCGTCGCTGAGCGATGCGGGGCTTTGAGCCCGCGCCCTTCAGTGCGCCCCGGCCGCGCCACCCGCCGGTTTCGCCAGCAACAATGTCAGCGGCAGCACGATGATGAACGCCAGCGCCATCATCAGCAGCACGTCGTTATAGGCCAGCGTCAGCGCCTGCTGCTGCACCATCGCCGCCACCTGCTTCAGCGCCGCCAGCGCCGCGTTGCCCGCCTTGTCCGGCTGCATCGCCTGCGTCATGGCGTTCATCGTCCCGACCGCGCCGGGCCGCCCCCACGTCACCCGCTCCTGCAGGTGCAGCGTGTGCGCCGCCAGCCGAGAGGTCGCCACCGCGTTGATCATCGCCAGCCCGACCGCGCCGCCCAGGTTGCGCATCAGGTTGTACAACCCCGACGCGTTCTTCACCGCCGCCGGCGGCAGCCGCCCCAAGGCAATCTGGTTGACCGGCAACATGATGAACATCATGGACGCGCCGCGCAGCGCCTGCGGGCCGAACAGCTCCCAGAACGCGGTATCGGCGGTCAGGTGCGCCATCCACCACAGCCCGCCACCGAACATCGCCAGCCCGACCGCCAACATCATCCGCAGATCGACCCGCTGCGCCAATTGTCCGGCGATCGGCGCCGACAGGAACATCGCCACGCCGGTCACGAACATCGTCTCGCCGATCTGCAGGCTGTCATATCCACGCACCCGCGCCAGGAATAGCGGCAGCAGGTACACCGACCCATACAGACCCGTCCCCAGCACGAAGCTGAACAGCGATCCGAAGGCGAAATTCGCATTGCCGAACGCCCGCAGCTCCACCAGCGGCTCATTCCGCGTCAGCATCCGCCAGAAGAACAATACGCCGCATACCGCAGAGGCGATTCCCGCCCAGTAGATCGTCTCATCCTGAAACCAGTCCCAACGCTCGCCTTCCTCCAGAACATATTCCAGCGCGCCGAGGAACACCGCCATCAGCAGCAGCCCGGGGAAATCGAAATTGCGCGCCAGGCTCCAGTCCGGCCGGTCGATATCCAGCCAGGTCCACACCGCCGCCGCCACCGCCGCGCCCACCGGCACGTTGATCAGGAACAGCCAGTGCCAGGAATAATTGTCGGTCAGCCAGCCGCCGAGCGTCGGCCCGATGGTGGGCGCCAGAGTGGCTGTCAGCCCAATCACCACCGACATGCGGGTGCGCTGCTCGCCGGGAAACAGCAGGAAGGTGGTGGCGAACACCGTCGGGATCATCGCGCCGCCGATGAAGCCTTGCGCGGCGCGGAACACCACCATCGCGCCCAGGTTGCTGGCGCCGGCGCACAGCAGCGAAAACACCGTGAACCCGAGTGCGCTGCAGACGAACAGGATACGGGTGGACAGCAGGCGCGACAGCCAGCCGGACAGCGGGATCATGACGATCTCCGCGATCAGGTAGCTGGTCTGCACCCAGGCCGCCTCGTCCGGGCTGGCCGCCAGCCCGGCCTGGATGTCGGTGATCGAGGCGCTGACGATCTGGATGTCCAGGATCGCCATGAACATCCCGACCACCATCGCCATGAACCCGGCCCATTCGCGCCAGGTCAGGCGGCGGTCGGACGCAGTCACGGCACGACCCGCTGGATCGTCGCGGCCGCCGCGCCGAACAGACCGAGCTGTTTGCCTCCGGTGCCGCGCGTGTCGACGCTGGCGGTCACCGACAGCCCGGCGCGCAGCCAGGGCGCCGCGTCCGCCTGCGCCGGGTCCAGCGTGATCTTCACCGGCACCCGCTGCACCACGCGGGTGAAGTTGCCGGTGGCGTTTTCCGGCGGCAGCAGGCTGAACAGCGCGCCGGTGGCCGGCGCCAGGCTGTCCACCCGCCCTTCCACCGGATGGTCCGGATCGATGTCGGCGCTGAGCTGCACCTTCAGCCCCGACCGCATTTGCGCGAGCTGGGTTTCCTTGAAATTGGCCGTGACATAGAGCTGCCGCCGCAGCGGCGCCACCGCGATCAGTTGCGCGCCGGTCTGCACGTGCTCGCCGAGCTGCGCCGCCCGGTTGCCGACGATACCATCGAACGGCGCGCGGATCGTCGTGTAGGAAAGATTGTTCGCCGCCAGCTTCACCGCCGCCGCGGCACTCTGCTGGCGCGCCTGCGCCTGCACAAGCTGCGCCG
>DATDIC010000705.1:0-3557 GCA_036521275.1 Acetobacteraceae bacterium | reverse complement strand
CGAGCGCGGCGAGCCGCTGGATGGCCTGCCGGGCGTGCACGCGCTCGATCGTTTCGTCGAGAAGCCGGACGCAGCGCGGGCGGCAGCGCTGGTCGCGTCGGGACGGCATCTGTGGAATTCCGGGATGTTCGTGTTCTCGGCGGAGACGCTGCTGGCCGAGATGGCCGCGCATGCGCCCGACGTGCTGGAGGCGGTGCGGCGTGCCGTCGCGGGGGCGACCCGCGATCTTGATTTCATCCGGCTCGATGCGGCCGCGTTCCGCGCCTCTCCTTCGATCAGCCTCGATTATGCGGTGGCCGAGCGCACGACCCGTGCCGCGGTGGTGCCGAGTGCGTTCGGCTGGTCGGATGTGGGAGGCTGGGCCTCGCTGTGGGAACTGGGGGCCAAGGATGGCGCGGGGAACCTGGCCCAGGGCGCTGCGGTGCTGGAGCAATGCGAGGGCTGCTACGCGCGCAGCGACGGCACCCTGATCGCCATGCTCGGCCTCCATGACGTGGTGGTGATCGCGACCGCCGATGCGGTGCTGGCGATGCCGCGCGATCGCGCGCAGGACGTGAAGCGCATCGTCGAGCGCCTCAAGCGCGAAGGCCGGCCCGAGGCGCAGGCGCACCGGCGCACCTATCGGCCGTGGGGGTTCTACGAGACGCTGATCCTGGAGGAGCGGTTTCAGGTTAAGCGCATCGTCGTCGAGCCCGGCCGGAAACTGTCCTTGCAGAAGCACTTCCATCGCGCCGAGCACTGGGTCGTGGTCGCCGGCAGCGCGCTGGTGACGCGCGACGGCGAGCAGCGCCTGGTGCGCGAGAACGAGAGCATCTATCTGCCGCTGGGTGCCGTGCATCGGCTGGAGAATCCGGGGCGGATTCCGCTGACGCTGATCGAGGTGCAGTCCGGCAGCTATCTCGGCGAGGACGACATCGTGCGGCTCGAGGACAGCTACGGCCGCATCTGATCGTGCGGGGCCGGCGGGCCGTCGCGCCGCAGCCACGTCATTGATGCGTAAGCGCCGAGCCACGACCCGGCAGCGGCAAACAGAACATAGAGCGCATTCTGGGTGTAGCTGATCACCGCGAACGCCGACAGCAGATACCAGATGCCGCTCCAGTTCGCCGCCGCCACCCGCCGGCGCGCTGCGACCGCGGCGCTGAACAGGACATAGGCCGCGTCGGTGACCGCGGTCGCGACGAGCACACCGCCGGCGACCAGCGGATTGATTGTGAGCGCGATCACGCCGGCGCCCGTCCGTGCCTTCCCGCATGAGCCATCAGAGTCATCGCGGGGCGCGAAGCGACGCAGCAATCCAGCGCGGTGCCGCGGGCGAGGCCGCTGGATTGCTTCGCTTCGCTCGCAGTGACAATGAAGTTCTGAACCGGGACACTATCGCGGACCCGGCGTCGGGTTGGTCGATGGACGCGGGTTGAAGTCGGCGGGAACCGGATTGTCGATGCTCTCGGCGTAGTCCGTCGGCACCATGCCGATGGCCCGGCAACCTTCATTCCCGAACGGCGGCATGGCCTGCACGGCCGCATCGGGGATCTCCGCATAGGCAGCGGGCAGGGTCGGCGTTCGCCCCGCCAGGCGATTGGCGTCGAATGCGGACAGCAGCTCGCCGACGCCGGGCGTCATGTCGTCGGCCGGTCCAAGATTGCTTTGGCCGAATTTCGCTTGGCCGGCGACCCGGGCCGCCAGCTCGTCGGGCAGGTCCGCCAGCGGCGGCAGGCCGAACAGCGTATCGATCATTCGGACCACGGACGCCTGCTGTCCCAGCTCGTGCGAGACCGCGTGCGCTTTTGCATAGGGCGAGATGATGACCAGCGGAATCCGCGGGCCGGTGCTGAGCGCCTGGCGGGAAGGGCCGTTCTCGACGATCGGCGGCCGCACATGGTCGTAGCTGCCGCCCGACTCGTCGTAGGTGACGACGATCACGCTCTGGTCCCAATAGGGGCTGCGTGCGATCGCATTGACCTCGCGTGCGACCAATGCCTCGCTGATCTGTGCATCCGAATACCCCGGATGATCGTCGTCGCCCTCGAACCGCTTGCGGACCGCCGGATCGGGATCGACCGTCTTCAGCCCCTGGATATCCTGGAAGCCGCCGCGCACGTAAAACAGGCCGCCGCCGGCAGGCAGCGCGCGCGCCGCCATCGCCACGAAGAAATCGTTCAACCCGTGCAGGTTGGCGCTGAGCTTGGGATTGTTGGCAACATAGCCGAAAAACTGCGGCGCGTTGTGGTGCCCGAGATAGCTGGTGTGCGTGCCGCCCGGCGGGCCGCCCGGCGGATCGGTCGGCTCGCGGTCGAAGCCTTCCTGATACCAGCCCCACGGGATCGCCGGCCGGCCCGCTGTCGCGATCGCGGGAATGTCGCCCCGAATGTCGGCGAGATCGCGGGCAGGGTCGTGATCCGCGCCCGTCGCCGCAGCGACGGCGATGCCGGTGAGCGTCAGGGGCAGCGTCGCATAGGTCTGGTTGAGCTGGCCGGCCGGATTGTCGTTCGGGTTGATCGGCATTCCGCTGTGGGAATGATCGTCTGCGGAACCCCAGAAAGGATCGACATCGTCGGTGACCGGTTCACCAAGACCGCGGGCAGCGTTGGCCGGGACGGTGCTGGCGGTCTCGGGATGCTTGACCCACTGCGTCTCGCCGGTCTGGGCAGCAATGAGGTTGAGTGCGCCGGGCGTGGAGGGGCCGATCGTGTGCTGGAAGTAGTTATCAAAGATGATGAACCGGTTTGCATAATTCCACAGGAACGGGACCGTGTCGCAATCCATGTAAGCCATTGCCAGCTCGCCGTACTGCTTGGCCTTGAGCGAGGGTTTCTGGCCCGGGGGCACCCAGTTCATCTCCTCCGCCAGCGCAAAGCGGTCCATCAGCGGCTTGCCGTTCTGCACGTTCATCTTGGCGCCCATCACGGCGTAGCTGTGATCCGGGTCGTCGATATCGGCGGCGAACTGCGCCGGCCCGATCCGGAACGGCTGGATCGCCGTCATGCTGCCATCGGTATTGACGATCGGCTGGCTATAGCCCGGGGTCTGGCCGGGTGGCTGCGAATAAAGCCCGCGCACGCCGGGGAAGGTGCCGAAATAGGAATCGAACGACCGATTCTCCTGCAGCAGCACGAACACGTATTTCACTTTCTGGCGCAGCAGCGCGATCTGCTGCGGGCGCGACAGCGGACCTTCTCGGGCGAGATCGGACACAAAGGGGATAATGGCGGGCGTCGCTCCGGGCTGCAGCTCGACGACAGGGCTGTCGGCCGCCTGAACGCCCGCCGCGGGGAGCAGCGCACATAGCGTGACGCCAACCCAGCCAAGTGCAAAAGAAAGCGACATGCAAAATCCCCCGCCAGCCACAGTCGATTCGACAATTATGGACCCGATCGTACTCGATTGCAAACGATCGAGTCGTCATGCTCGGCGGAGGCCGAGCATCCACGACTTTGCCGCCACACGAATAGGCGTGGATGGTCGGGCTTCGCCGACCATCACGGTGGCCGCTGCTATGCGGCAACGACCGTCATGCCTTGCAGATGCAGCGCCGCCGCTCGCACCAGCCCGCGGAG
>DATDIC010000704.1:0-9726 GCA_036521275.1 Acetobacteraceae bacterium | reverse complement strand
GGCGCGGAAGGCCGCGACATTCAGCAACGGCACCAGAATGATTCGGCCCGTCACATCCGCTGCATCGATGTCTCGCAGCAAGTGCCGGATGGTCGCCGGTCCTTCGTATTCGTTCCCATGGTTGGAGCCGAAGCAGACCAGGCCCTGGCCAGACTTCGCCTGCGGTCCGACCATGACCGTTAACGGGATAAGGTGGTCGCCCCAGATCGAGTCATGTTCCAACGCAACGTAATAGTCGCGGCGACCCGGTGTTTCGAGATCCAGGTTGGAGGGACGCACGATCTGGCGCTGCATGATCAATTCACCCGATGTTTGGCGATGAAATCGAGATCGATTTCGACCCCGATGCCAGGCACGTCCGGAATCGGTACCGTGCCGTCGGCGGCGAGGTCAAAACTCGCCCGGGCGATCCCGCGTGTCAGCGGAGTTTGGCTGACGTTGAATTCGACAAAACGAGCTCTTGGCAAGGTCGCGATCAGTTGCAGGCTGTATCCGGTGAGCAGGTGCGTGAGCCAGGAATGAGGCACCAGATCGATGCCGGCTTCCTCTGCCATTGCCGCGACTTTCGTGGCGACGGAAATCCCGCCGCAGCGCGATAAGTCCGGCTGGACGACGTCAACGCAGCCCTCCCCAATGAACCGCGCAAAATCCCAGACCGTCGCCACTTGCTCCCCGGCGGCGATCGGCACGGGGCTGCCGGCGCGAACCGCGGCATATTGGTCGAAACGCTCCGGATGAATGAAGTCTTCCACCCATCCGACGTTGTATTCCGCCAGCCATCGACACAGAGCTTCCGCGTCGCGCCGGCTACGCATCTGGCCAGGCGCTTTCCAGCCGGCCGGATACCATCCCGGATCGACCAGAAGATGCCGATCGGGACCGAGAGCCTGTCTTGCGGCTGCAACCAGCTCGCGATCCCGGCCGGGATCTTCTCCGAAAACGCCCCAGCCGAACTTGACCGCACGAAACCCCCGCGCCACGTAGCCGCGTGCCGCGTTCGCCATGGCCTCCGGCGTTTCGCGAAACAAAGTCGAGGCATAGGCGACGATGGCATCGCGCCGGCGCCCGCCCAGCATCCGTGCAAGCGACACGCCCGCGGCCTGCGAACGGATCGACCACAGACAATTGTCGATGGCGGAAATGCACTGCATGGCAATCCCGCGCCGGCCGTAATATGTGCTGCCGATATAGAGCTTGTCCCATAGCCGCTCGACATCCAGCGGGTTTTCGCCTTGCAGAAGCTCCCCGAGCGTGTGGAAACCCAGCATTGTCATGCCTTCGCCGGCAATGATCGCGACCGCCGCTGGCGCAAGGGTCTCCACGTCCGACCAGCCGGTCAGCCCGTCATCCGTACTGACCCGGACCAGAAGCTGCCAGTCCCCGTTATCGGTGGCTTCGTCCGCTCCCGCCGTGGCGTGATACTTGGTTGCGCCCCGCAGCAGGATGGGCTCGACCGCAGTGATTTTCATGGCTCCCTCCGACAGGCGAAGATTATGGGACCCGCATTATCGGCCCGCTATCGCGACAGCGGAAGCGATTGACCGGCGTGCGGTTTGCATTAGCATCGGCGCGGCGCTGGAGTTTCCTGTGATTGGCAGGATTTTCCCAACGATAATGCATAAGGGGGCGTATAATGAACGGAGTAACCAGACGCGGCGTTCTCGCTGGTACGGCGGGTCTGACGGCATCGCTCGCGACCAAGGCTGGTCCGGCGGCAGCCCAGACACCGAAGCGGGGCGGCACTGTAACCGTTGCGCTGACCCAGGCTCCACCGTCCCTCGACGCACAACTCACTTCGGCACAGGTGGCCCGCGACATCAATTTGCACATGTATGAAACGCTCTACGCCCGTGACGAACATGCGGGGGTGGTCCCTGACCTTGCGCAAGGGGCGGAGATTTCGAAGGACGGGCTGACCTACGTTTTCACTCTGCGTCCAGGCGTCAAGTTCCATAACGGGAAGACCATGGGGTCCGAGGACGTGGTCGCGTCGCTGGAACGCTTCCGAAAAATCGGGCTCGCGTCGGTGCTGCTGAATGGCGTCGATACGTTCGAGGCCTCCGGCCCACTCGAAGTCACCGCCAAGTTGAAGAAAGTGCAGTCGAATTTCCTGGATACCTTGTCGTCGCCCGGCACGCCTCTGGCGATCTATCCAGCCGAGGAGGCCCGGAAGGACCCGAAGGATTTCAAGTTCATCGGAACCGGACCGATGAAGTTCGTGGACTATGTGCCGGCCAGTCACGCAACGCTGGAGCGCTTCGCCGACTACACCCCGAACCCCAACTATACGAAGCGAGATGGATTCGCCGGCCGCAAGGAGATGTTCATCGATCAGGCGATATTCCGCTTCATGCCGGAGTCGGGCGCCCGCACGGCTGCGATGGACACGGGCGAAGCGCAGATCAACGAAACCACGGATGGCCCGACGGCAAAGCGGCAATCGAAGGACAGCAAGCTTCAGGTTCTCAAGCTGCTTCCGTTCGGCATCCAGCTTGCCAAGTTCAACCATGCTCAGTCGCCCTGCAGCGACGTCAATTTCCGCCGTGCGGTGGCTGCCTGCCTGAACATGGAAGAAACGCTGGCGATCGCCTATCCAGACATCTACAAGCTGGATGGCGGGCTGCTGTACAGCTATTCGCCGTACTACAGCACGGCAGGGACCGAGCTGTACAACTTGAATGATCAGGAAAAGGCGAAGGGCCTGCTGCAGAAAAGCTCGTATAAGGGAGAGACGCTCACCTTCATCACCGACAACACGCGGCCGGATGTCGACACGGCGACCGATATCAGGGATCAGCTCAGTCAGATCGGCGTCAAGGTAGTGGTCAAGGTCGCCGATTGGCCGACCGTGTCCACAATGGGCTTCAAGCCGGAAGGGTGGCACTTCTGGACCCACGGCCTTGGTATCGAGCCGTACGAGGGCCCGGCGAAGCTCATGAGCATCTGGACCAACGGCATCTCGCAACTCAAGGACGACCCTGTCATCGATCAGCTCTATGCGGACCTTCTCGCGGAGCTGGACATGAACAAGCGGAAGGAGATATTCGCCAAGTTCCAGGGCCATATGTACGAGGACGCGGTGACGATCGCAGTCGGAAACTACGGGATGTTCCAGGTGCTTTCATCGCGGATCCAGAACTTCGCGCCGTACCGGATACCCCGCCTGTGGGGAATCTGGCTCTCATAAGGGAAGATCCTGCTCTTTGCTTCGGTTCACGATTCGGCGCCTGCTGATCTTCATCCCGGTACTGGCGTTGGTCTCGTTGATGTCGTTCGCGGTGATCTGGCTGGTTCCAGGTGACCCGGCAGCCGTGTTTCTGGACCCCGGTGCGACGCCGGCACAGTTGGCGCAAGTGCGTCATCGCCTGGGCCTGGACGCGCCATTCTACATTCAGGTTTTGGCTTGGTACGGGCGCATCCTGCACGGGGATCTTGGCCGATCCATCCTGCTGAACCGTGGCGTCGCCCAGGCAATTCTGGAGCGGCTGCCTGTTACGCTCTCGCTGACCGGCCTGGCCTTGTTCTTCGCCACAGTGATGGGCATCGCGGCAGGAATATTGGCGGCGATGCGTCACAACACGTGGGCGGACCAGTCCGTCATGATCCTGGCTCTGCTCGGGCTGTCGGTGCCGGATTTCTGGCTGGGGCTGATGCTGATCTTTGGGCTTGCGGTCTATCTGGGATGGTTCCCGGCCGGCGGCTTCGTTCCGATCACAACCAACTTCTCCGGATGGTGGCACAGCATGGCGATGCCGGCGTTCACGCTGGCCGCGGTGCAGATCGGCTTCATCGCCCGCATGACCCGGTCCGCCATGCTGGAGGTGCTGAACCAGGATTTTATACGAACGGCTGAATCGAAGGGCCTTCCGTGGAGCTTCATCGTCGCCCGACATGGGCTGCCGAATGCACTTGTGCCGATCCTGACCGTGATCGGCATCGTCACCGGTGGCTTGCTCGGCGGCGCGGTCGTGGTGGAGCAGGTATTTTCGCTGCCGGGGGTCGGGCGGTTGATCGTGGATGCGGTGCTGAGCCGGGATTTCCCCGTGATACAGGGCGCCTTGCTTTTTGTTGCCGTCATCTACCTTCTGGTCAATCTCATCGTCGACCTGCTCTACGCATTTGCCGACCCGCGGGTGCGACTTGAATAGCGTGCACCAGGTCGCCGCTGGCAACATCGGCTGGCGCAGCGGGACAGTGCGCCGGACCGGTCCCTTCATGCGTCGGTTGCTGAGCAACCGCTCATTCGTTCTGGGCGCAACGCTGGTTCTGTTCATCGCGCTGGTCGCTGTCCTTGCCCCCGTCCTGGCTCCGTACGATCCGCTGCGCAGCAATTTCCGGACCCGCTTGCTGCCGCCGAGCGCTACCCATTGGTTCGGGACGGATCATTTCGGGCGCGACCTTCTGTCGCGGGTCATCTATGGCGGCCGGGTATCGCTGGCGATCGGGATTCTCGTCGTCATCGTGACAGGAATCACCGGCACCTTCATCGGCGCCGTCGCCGGGTACTTCAGGCGGCTCGACAATCCGGTGATGCGCGTCATGGACGCGCTGATGGCATTTCCCGCCATCCTGCTGGCGATTGTTATCAGTGCCATCCTCGGCGCCTCCATTATCAACGTGGTGATCGCGCTCAGCATCGCCACGATGCCGCACACGGCACGGATTGTCCGCGGATCGGTGCTGGTGGTCCGAGAGATGGAATACGTCGAAGCCGCCCGGGCGCTCGGGGCCGGCGATTTTCGCCTGCTGTTCGGCCACGTGCTGATCAACGCTCTCGCCCCATTGATTGTCCGTCTGACCTACGTCTTCGCGATTGCAATCCTGGCGGAGGCGGTGCTGTCCTATATCGGTGTCGGGCCGCCGCCACCCACCCCCACCTTCGGCAATATCATCGCCAGCGAGCGCGATTTCATGCAGGCGGCACCCTGGGCCATGATCTTTCCCGGGCTCGCGATCGTCATATCAGTGCTCGGACTCAACTTGCTGGGCGACGGCCTTCGCGACGTGCTGGATCCGCGAATGAAAGTCTGACCATGCCCCAGGTGCTGTCCGTTGAAGGGCTGAGTGTGCGGCTCGCGGCAAGGCCGGACACTTCCAGCATTCTGGATGACGTGACTTTCTCGGTTGAGCCGGGCGAGGTGCTCGGAATTGTGGGCGAGTCCGGCAGCGGCAAAAGCATGATCGCGCTGTCCGTCATGGGACTGCTGCCTCCCGCGGTTCGATTGTCGGCGCGGCGGCTCTCCCTGGTCGGAGACGACCTTGCCGGGAAGCCGCGGGAAGCCTGGCGGCCGCATCGAGGCCGAGACGTGGCGGTGATTTTCCAGGAGCCGATGACGTCGCTCAACCCCGTCATGCGGGTCGGTAGGCAGATTGCGGAAGTACTGCGCTGGCGCCGCGGCATGACCGGCGCGCGAGCGCGCCAGCGGACGCTGGAACTCCTGGAGCAGGTGGAAATCCCCTCACCGAGGAACCGGTTGCATGCCTATCCGCACGAGCTGTCGGGGGGCATGCGTCAACGCGTGATGATTGCGATCGCTTTGGCTGCGGAACCAAAGCTGTTGATTTCAGACGAACCGACCACGGCGCTGGACGTGACCGTGCAAGCCCAGGTGCTGGATCTGCTGCGCTCGCTGCAGCGGCAGACCGGAATGGCGATGATTCTTATTACCCACGACCTGGGAGTGATTGCCGAGATCACCGATCGGGTTCTGGTGCTTTACGCCGGACGAGTTGCGGAAGTCGCACCGGTACGCACGATCTTTGATCGTCCGGCGCATCCTTATACCGAGGCCTTGTTGGCTTCGATGCCTGAAATCACCGGTCGCAGTCATCGGCTGGTGACAATTCCCGGTTCCGTCCCCGAAGCGACGAACATGCCGCCAGGCTGCCGCTTCGCCCCACGCTGCCAGTACCGGCGGGATGCCTGCACAAGCGTGGTGCCCGCGGTCCGTCCGATCGGCGACCTGCACGAAGTCGGCTGCATTCGTCCATTCGGCTACGCCCAGGGCGCCAGCGCCGCCGCGGACGCCGCTGCATGAGCGGTGACACAACCGGCGAAATCCTGATAGAGGCGCGGGGCCTGCATAAACAGTTTCGTGCCCGTGGTGCGCTTCCCGCCCAATCGGTCGTGCGTGCGGTGGATGGGGTTGATCTCGCCGTTCGCAAAGGCGAGACTTTCGGTCTTGTCGGTGAATCCGGCTGCGGCAAATCCACATTGGGGCGGCTGTTTCTTCGCCTGATCGAGCCGTCCGACGGCGCCATCTTTCACAAGGGAACCGACCTGACCCGTCTCACTCATCGGGACCTCCGGCGGCGCCGGCGCGATTTGCAGATCATCTTCCAGGACCCGTTCGGATCTCTCAATCCCCGCAAGACCGTCGGCGCAATCATCGCCGAAGCGTATGCCATACATGCCCTGGGTAATCGCGCCGAGCGCTGGCGTTGGGTTGCCGAGATGCTGGACCTGGTGGCGCTGCCGCGGCAGGCGGTCCATCGCTACCCGCACGAGTTCTCCGGCGGCCAGCGCCAGCGCATCGGTATCGCCCGCGCGCTGGCATTGAAACCGGAATTCGTTGTCTGCGATGAGGCTGTATCCGCGCTAGATGTCTCGGTGCAGTCGCAGATCATCAATCTGATGCGCGACCTGCAACAGGAACTCGGACTCACCTACCTGTTTATTTCGCACAATCTCGCCGTCGTCCGGCACATCTCCACGCGCATCGCCGTCATGTATCTCGGCCGGATCGTCGAGATTGCAGCTCCGGACGCGCTGTTTACCCGGCCGATGCACCCCTACACGCGGGCGCTTCTGTCGGCCATTCCGGTTTCACATCCGGACCAACCGCGGCATCGCCACGTGCTGCCGGGCGATGTGCCGAGCGCGTTGGGAATGCACATCGGCTGCCGCTTCGCGCCGCGATGCCGCTATGCCGAGCAACGCTGTCGCGAAATCGACCCTGCACTGACCGCTTTGTCGAATGAGGGTGCCGTCGCCTGCCTGCGGGTTGCGGATGGCACGCTGCCGGATGATCCATAGGAGAGAAAAATGCCCCGTATTCTCATCGCCGAATGCATGCAGGAGATCTCTTCCTTCAACCCTGTGCCGTCGGATTACGACTATTTCAAAGTGGAGCGCGGGGAAGAGTTGTTGCAACAACGCGGTCTGAATACCGCGATCGGCGGCGCCTTGGGCGTATTCGACCAGAGCACCGACGTTACGATCGTTCCGACCTATGGCGCCCGGTCCGGCAGTGCCGGCCTCCTCTCGGCTTCCGGATGGCGCCGTTTATCTTCGGAACTGCTGGACGCGGTCGCGGCGCAAATCAAGCATGTGGACGCGGTATTCTTTTCATTGCACGGCGCCATGGGTGCGGATGGGGAGCTGGATCCCGAGGGGTTTCTTCTCCAAAGCGTTCGCGAGATGGCGGGGCCTGGGATGCCCATCGTTATCTCGCTCGACCTGCACGGCATTCTGACGGATCGGATGCTCCGGCAAGTCGATGGGCTGGCGATCTATCACACCTATCCCCACGTCGATTTTGCGGACACGGGCGCACGTGCCGCGCGGGTTCTGCTCGATATCATCGGGCGCCGCCTCCATCCCATTATCGCAAGAGTAACCATCCCCGCCCTGGTTCGCGGGGATGAGCTGATTACGCGGACCGGCTGCTATGGCGATCTGATCCGCGAAGCGCAAAGGCTGGAAAACGAAGGCAAGGCAATGGCGGCGGGCGTCATGATCGGTAACCCATTCACCGACGTGCCCGAATTGTGCAGCCAGGTCATCATCACCGCCGAGCGGGACGGTGACTGGGCGGAAGCCGAGGCAGTCCGGCTGGCGAATGAGTTCTGGCCGCTCAGGTATCGCATGCAAGGCAAGCTGATCGCCTTGGATCGAGCAATCGCCCAGGCAAAGTGGATGAACGGACCAGTCGTGTTTACCGATGCCGCGGACGCCACGTCCTCGGGTGCCACGGGAGACTCCAACGTTATCATCAAAGCCCTGCGGGAGGCGGGCACGACAAAACGCGTGCTGGCACAGATTGTGGACCCAGAGGCAGCTCGGGTCGCCCACGCGGCAGGTGTGGGAGCCACCATCAATGTCCGCCTGGGTGGCGCGCTGGATCCGCAACGATTCACGCCGATGGAGGTAACAGCGACAGTTGAGGCCCTGACGCGCGGGCTCGGCAGGTTTGAAACCATGCGGGCGGGTTTCGATGCGGGGCCGACCGCGGTGCTGGCGTTCGGCAACTTCACTGTCGTGGTCATCAGCCGCACGGTCGGGCTGATCGATCGTTCGCTATATTATGTAAGCGGATTGAACCCGCGGGATTTCGATTTGATCATCGTGAAATGCCCGCACACGGAGTATCAGATGTACGACGCGTGGGTCGAAAAGAACTTCAATGTCGACGCGCCGGGGGCGACTTCGGCCGATCTCGTCAGCCTGGGACACACAATCTGCGGGCGCCCCGTATTTCCGCTGGATCAAGACACGAAATTCAGCCCGAAAGCTGTTCGGTACCAGAGAAAGCCGGTCTGATACCGGACGGCATTGTGAATGACCCATCCAGCCGGCGTTGCCCGGAGCGACGTGAAGTGAACGAGCGGCGCGGTGGGCGATCTTTTGGCCGATTCTTGGGTGCGTCCGCTCAGGCGGTGGTGTCACGGGCGCAGAAGCAGGATACCGCGACGGGCAGATCGGCTCGGGCAGCGGCGAAGTCGCAACGCTGGCGGATGAACGCCCGCTCGGCGGTCTCGCCGCGCCGTTGGAGGCAGTCGTGCAGCCCGCGCAGCGCCCACAGGTTGTCCGGGTGGACCTGCGCGCGGGGCAGGGCGCCGCCGAGGCCGAGATCTTCGCGATAGACCACCTCCGCCTCGGCCACGTGGCCCTGCTCCAGCAGCAGCGCGCCGAGCGCGTGGCGGACCGGCTGCATCCAGCCCCACGGCTCATCGTAGGGCAGATCGTCCTCCAGTGAGATGGCGGTTCGGAGACGGGCGAAGGCCGCTTCGTGCTCGCCGCGGCGGTAAGCGATCTCGCCCTCCAGCATCTCCTCGGCCACGGCCAGCAGTTGCACGCACGGCACGTTGTGCAGTTGCCGGGACTTGGGCACCCGTTTCGCCGCCTCACGGAACAGCGTCTGTTCGGCCTCCGCCGCCGGCACGTCGCCGAGCGCGGCGTGCGCGACGCCGCGGGCGTAGTGCATCATCGCGACGGTGTTGCAGTAGAGGTCGCGATCCCCAGGCAGCTCCTGCGCGATGATCTCGTTCCACTTGCCGAAGCGGATGAGCACATGCTGCCTGACCGAAACATAGCTCTCGAAGAAATCTGCCATGGGCGGCGAGGGGATGCGCAGCAACTCCTCCGGCATGGTTGCGATCATCTCGTCGACGGCGGCAATCGCCGGTACGTACTGGCCGAGGAACATGGCACCGTAGGCGGCGAAGTGATAATTGTGCACCCGGTAGCCCGAATAGAAGTTCATCGGCCCGGCGCGGTCATAGAATTTGCGATCCGCGATGATCGCCTTCTGATTCCAGTGCATTGCATCGCGGTAGTGGCCGCATTGCACGTCGATGTGGGTGGGCATGTGCACCAGGTGGCCCATGTCGGGGCTCAGCTCGCGTAGCCGGTCGCCGGTACCCAACGCCGTCTCCGGAAGCGGCGACATCTCCATCAGGTGCACATGGAGGTGCAGAAGGCCGGGATGGTTCATTGCGCCCGGC
>DATDIC010000703.1:0-5202 GCA_036521275.1 Acetobacteraceae bacterium | reverse complement strand
CGAGACGGCGACGGTGTTCCAGGCGACCGCGGCGATCGTGGCGCCCGTCCAATCAGCGCGCGGCGTTTCCAGGGTCAGCGCGCCAACCGCGGCCACCGCCGCGGCGGCCACAAACTGCGCCGTGGCGCCGGGCAGTAGCGGGATGCCGCGGCAGAAGCGGCCGAAATACAAACTGCCGCCTGCCAAGCCTAGCACGCCGAGGCCACCCAGCAGCAGCCCGTCCAGCCGAGTGATGCTGGCTGCGGCGGCGAGCCCGACGACCAGCACCACGCCGGCCAAGCCCAGCAGCAGACCAAGCCATTGGGTGGCGACGAGGCGCTCGTGCAACACAAAGACACCCAGCACCGCAGTCAGCAGCGGCGTGAGCGATTGCACAAGGGCAAGCGGAGCTGCCGACACAAGCGTGAGCCCCACATGTGGGGCCATCAGCCCGACTGCGTTCACCAGCGCTCCGGCAACCGCGCAATGCAGCCAACGCCAGTGGCCGAGCGGGTGCCAGGAGCGGCGCAGCAGCAGCATCAGCAGCAGCAGGACGATGGCGCAGCCGGACAGGCGCACGGCGACGAACAGCAGCGGGCTCAGGTGACGGAGGCCCACTCTCGCAGCAACGAACGAGGAGCTCCACAGCAATACGAAGCCGAACGGAGCCAGTTGGGTCAGCATGTCTTGTCCATTCGGCCGGAGCACGGCCCTCGCGGTGGAGGAGGCACTGTTTACAGGGCGTTATGATGTTCTGCACATATGGCATTGGATTCGACTGAGCGGGTGCGCTACCCTTGCGTGTCGGCGCATTCTGCGCCGGGGTAGCAAGACGGGCGCCGGCATGACAGCACGCATCCTTATCGTCGATGACGTGCCCGCCAATGCCCGGCTGCTGGAAGCCAAGCTGTCCGCGGAATATTATCAGGTCACGATCGCCCGCGACGGGTTCGAGGGGCTGGCGCTGGCGCGCACCTGGCAGCCCGACCTGATCCTGCTGGACGTGATGATGCCGGGGATGGACGGGTTCGAGTGTTGCCGCCGGCTCAAGCAGCATGCCGGTACATTGCACATCCCGGTGGTGATGGTCACCGCATTGGGCGCGGCGGCGGAACGGCTGATCGGGCTGGAGGCGGGGGCCGACGATTTCCTGACCAAGCCGGTCGATCACGCGATGCTGACGGCGCGCGTGCGCAGCCTGATCCGTCTGAAGCGCGTGCTGGACGAATGGAGGGCTCGGGGCGAGACAGCGCGTACTCTGGGCTTTGCCGACGAGATCCCGGGCGTTCCGTCGATAGCCGGTACGCAGGTGCTGCTGGTTGAACCGTCGGACGCCTCGGCCGAGCTGATCGAAACGGCGCTGCTCTCTGAAGGATTGTTGCCGAAACGGGCCGCGACACCCACGGATGCGCTTGCGCTGGCCGCGACAATACCGTTCGACCTGGTGGTGCTGAGTGCCAGCATGGCGCCGGCGGATCCGTTGCTGCTGGTATCGAATTTGCGGGCCGGCGACGCGACGCATCAGACGCCGATGCTGCTGGTGGGTGAACTGGCCGACCGCGAGCGCATCCTGCGCGCCTTCGACATCGGCGCCAATGACTGGGTGATGCGCCCGCTGGACGTCAACGAGCTGCGGGTGCGGGCGCGCAACCAAGTCCGGCGAAAGGTATATCAGGACCGGCTGCGAGCGAATCTCGGCCACGCACTGAAGATGGCGATCACCGATCCGCTGACCGGGCTGCACAACCGGAACTATCTGCTGTCGCATTTGCGCGGGCTGCTGAGCTTCTCGCCCGTGCCGCACGTCGCGGTGCTGATGATCGACGTGGATCACTTCAAGACCGTGAACGACGCACACGGCCACGCCGCGGGCGACGAAGCCCTGGTCGCCGTGGCGCAGACCTTGTGCCGCCACGTGCGGGCATTCGACACACTGGCCCGCTATGGCGGGGAGGAGTTCGTGGTGGTGATGCCGGGTACCAGTGCGCCGGACGCGGTCGCGGTGGCCGAGCGGCTGCGGACGGGGGTGGAAGCGATCCTGCTGCCCGGCGAGGCACGGCTGACGGTCAGCGTCGGGGTCGCCTGCGCGACGAACGGTGGCGAGGCCGATGCACTGCTGCGCGCCGCCGACGCGGCGCTGTATCAAGCCAAGCGCGCCGGCCGGAATCGGGTGGAGCTGTCTGGCTGGATGGAACCAGCCGGCTTTACTTGATCTTGGCTTCCCGGAAAGCGACGTGCTTGCGCACGACAGGGTCGTATTTCTTCAGCTCAAGCTTGTTGGTCTGCGTACGGGCATTCTTCTTGGTGACATAGAAGAAGCCGGTATCGGCACTGGAAATCAGCTTGATCTGAACGGTGTTGGTCTTGGCCATCGGTATGTCCTCGCAGGCTGCGGAAAATGCGGATGACGGGCGGTCTCGTCAAGGGCAGGCACGGGGCGCTGCCCGGCGCGCTGCCCCGCGCTTCAGGCGGCGCGCAGCGCGCGCGGTAGGTGTGAGATCGCGTGATCGATCAGCCGGCCGTCTGCTGCCGCGGAAAGTCCCTCGGTGATCACGTCCCGAGCTGCAACCGTAGCGACGTCGGCCGCGGTGACCCGCACCTCGTCCACCGCGGCCTTTTCCGCCGCGGCGATACGATCGATCGCCCTCTGCTCCCGCCGTTGCGCCGAGGCGCGCGCTTCCGCGGCAGCGGCGGATGCGACTCGCTCGGCTTCCGCGCGCGCGCCTTCGATCAGCGCCTGCGCCTCCCGCAGCGCGGTGTCACGACGCTGCTGCGCCTCGCGATGCATCGCCTCGGCCTCTTCGCGCAAGCGGGCGGCTTCCTCCAGCTCTCGCCGGATCTGGGCGGCGCGGTTGTCGAGCATCCCGGCAAGCGCGGTCCACAGCTTCTTGCCGAAGATGATGAAGAACAGAAAGAACGCGATCGCTACCCAGGTGCGCGACTCGCCAAAGAAGCCGGTTTCCATTCGCGCCGCCTCCGCTAGCTTTGCCCGCGTGCCGACAGCGCCGCGGCGACGGCGCTGTCCAGCCGCTGGCGATCCGGCGCAATGCCAGTCAGCCGCTGGACCACCGTATCCGCCGTGTCGGTCGCAACCTGGCGCAGCGCCCGCATGGCACCCTGCCGCGCCGCGTTGATCCGCTGCTCCGCCTCGTGCAGTTGAGTCTCCAGCCGCGCGTTCAGTTCTGCCGTCTGCGCTGCGGCCTGCTGCTTCGCCTGGTCCAGCGCGGCGTTGATCGCGGCCTGCGCCTCGGCGCGCGCACGCGCGGTGGCCTGCGCCATCTCCGTAGCGGCCTGGTCGGCATTTGCCTTCGCCCGGCGCGCCGTGTCCAGATCGGCCGCGATGGTGGCGGCCCGGCGTTCCAGAACACCGCTGACCTGCGGCAGGCCCCAGAGCCAGGCGAGCAGGAAGAACACGATGAAGATCACCGCGCCCCAGCCGACCTGGTCCAGCGTGAGCGGGTTGGCGAAATCGAGCTGCGGCATGCCTTCGGCCATTGCCGCGGACGGCATGCCCAGCACGCCGAGCGAGATCAGCAGCGCCGCGCGGCGGGTCATCGGGCCGGGTTCGATCAGACGAACAGGATGATGAACGCGATAACCAAGGCGTAGAGCGCCACCGCCTCGGTCAACGCAAAGCCCAGGATTGCCAGGCCGAACACCCGATCGCGCGAGGCGGGGTTGCGGGCGACACTGTTCACCAGCGCCGCAAAGATGTGGCCGATACCGACGCCGACGCCGGCCAGCGCAATGACAGCGAGGCCCGCACCAAGCTGCTTGGCTGAAGCAAGATCCATGTCCAATTCCTTCCGTGGGTTCGATCGAGCCGGGCAGGTCCCGGTATTTCGAAGTGGGTTGTTGGGTCAGTGCAGATGCACCGCGTCGTGCAGGTAGATGCAGCTCAGCACCGCGAACACGTAGGCCTGCAGCACGGCAACCAGAATCTCGAAGCCGATCAGTGCGACATTCACCGCCAGCGCGAGACCGGCCGGCACGATCCACAGCAGGCCAAGCCCGCCAAGCATGATCACGAAGGCGCCAAACACCTCCAGCATCACGTGGCCGGCCATCATGTTGGCGAACAGCCGGACGGAGAGCGAGATGATGCGCGAGAGGTATGACAGCACCTCGATCGGCACCAGCAGCGGCAACAGCAGCTTCGGCACGCCCTGCGGCACGAAGTAGCTGAAGAAGTGCAGCTTGTGGATCCACAGGCCGACCAGCGTGACCATGATGACCACGACCATCGTCAGCGCCAGGGTGACGGTGATATGGCTGGTGAAGGTGAAGAAATACGGGAACACCCCGACCAGATTGCCGATCAGGATGAACAGGAACAAGGTGAAGATGAACGGGAAGAAGCGCCGTCCCTCCGGCCCGATCGTCTCCAGGCACATATTGTAGGTGAACTCGTAGATCATCTCGGCGGCCGATTGCAGCCGGCCCGGCACCAGGGCGCGCGGACGCATGCCGGCCCATAGCAGTAGCAGCGTCAGCACCATGGCGACGAGCATCATGACGTTGGACTGGGCGATATGCAGCGTGCGGCCGACGTCGCCCAGCACTGGGTGGAGCTGGAACTGGCTCAGTGCGTCGATACTGCCCGATGCCGCCACGTCGTGGTCCCTTTGCTTCACGTAGCCCCGACAGCCGCCCGGTAGGTCAGGGCAGGCGGTCGTCCGGTTTGGTGCTGCCGGGCTTGTCTGGTCGCGGCGCGAACACGCGCCAGACGTTCAGAATCCCGGCCGCACCGCCCAGCGGGACGAACAGGATGAGGAAGATCGGCCGGGTGCCGAACAGCCGGTCCAGGCCCCAGCCGATGGCACAGGCCACCACCAGGGCCGAGACCAGCTCGACCGCGACACGGAACCCGATCCCAAGCGCGGAGGGCTCCTGACCGGACCGTTCACCCGTCGCCGGCGTTTTGGGGTCGAGCCCCTGCCGTTCACGGGCAGACCGCAACCGCTCCTCGAAGGAGGGTCGCCTGCCCTTATCCTCGTTCATGTTCGCTCCGGGCAAGGTTGCCCTGCCGGACGGCGGGCGGTTGCTACAGGCGGGTGTCGGGACTGTCAAGAATGGGTACGGCGGGGGAGGGGGCGGATGTCGGTTCGACGTGCGAGATACGACACGGCGGGTGAGGCGGGGTCGATGGTGGCCGGGAAGCGGCGCGGCAGTTTCCGGCGGCACTTCAACCCAAAGTGGGTCTTGATGTCGACATTCCGAGCC
>DATDIC010000702.1:0-2714 GCA_036521275.1 Acetobacteraceae bacterium | reverse complement strand
GCCAGCCGTCCCGCCGTTCGACCAGGATCGTGTCGGTCACTGCAAATTCCTCCATTCCGACAGCGGGATCATGCCCAGCTCAGGGCGCGGGCGGTCCACCAGCATGGTGATGAACTCCAGCGAATGTCCGTCCGGATCGTCGAAATAGACGCTTGCCGCGGGCATCCAGCTCAACACCACCGGCTCGGCGATCGGCTGACCGGACCCCGAGCGCGGCGTCAATCCGGCGTCGCGCAGCCGGGCCACCGACGCGATCACCTGGTCGAGCGGCGTTTCAAACGCGATGTGCAGCCGCATGAACAGCGGCGCCGTGCCGACCGACCACAGGCCCAGCATTGCCTGCCCCGGCGCCCCGACCCAGAAGAACGCGACCTGCCGTGCCGGAATGACGTGCGCCAGGATCAGCCCGAGCCTGTCGCGATAGAACGCGATCGAACGATCCAGGTCGCTGACCGTCAGATGCGCTTCAAACAGGCCACGGATCGGAACGACAGCCATGCAGGGAGTGTGCGTCGCCGCTCCCGCCGCCTCAAGTGTGCCATGTCATGCAGCAACCGAGGCAATCGCCGGCCGGGCACCATAGCGGAACATCCGATGACCCAGATGAATGCAGGGTCGCTCGATTATCCGCCAACTCACCGCGGCCGCCAGGATCGTCAGGATCGTGGCGATGATCAGCCCCACCAGGCCGGTGGCGATCAGCCTGGCCACGAGCAGTTCGATCGGCCGATGGAGCAGGTAGATCCCATACGCGTGCAGGCCGAACCAGCCGAGCATGCGCACCATCCAGCCCGATCCCGGCGGATGCAGCGTCAATTCCAGCAGCAACGCCGCATAGAATATGGCAACCGCGCTATAACCCACTGTGCAAAACAGCAGCGACAACTGGTCCGCATTGCAGCCGAGCAGCAACACGCACCCAACGCCGCTGAAGCCAAGCAACGCTCGTGACCAGCCCAAGTGCCGCCGCCAGCGCGGATCACGCACCATCCATGCCACCAGCACCCCGGCAAACAGCGCGTCCATGCGGCACGGCATCAGCATGTAGCAGGCATAGGCATTGCCGAATCCCAGCCACGCCAGTACACGCGCCGCCGGCGCCAGTGCAATCAGCACCAGCAGCAGCACCGGCAGCCGCGCCGGCGGGACGAGGCGTATCATCGCCGGAAGTATCATATAAAACTGTTCTTCTACTGCCAATGACCATGTTACGCCAACCCACTCCGGCCCCCAATGCCCCTCTCTTGCCCACACAAGGTTCTGCATGAAACCGGCATATGCCAGCTTGTTGCCGCCCCCGCCGAGCAGGAATGGCACCAGCACGACTGCATAGAGCGGGACGATCCGCAGCACGCGGCGCAGATAGAACACCGGCAGCAGGTTGGGCTCGTCCCGGTGATCCATAAGGATGCCGCCGATCAGGAACCCGGACAGCACAAAGAACAGATCGACGCCGGTCCAACTCATATTGAGCAGGAAGGCAAGCAACTGCGTTCCTGCCACCTTGCTGCGCAAGAAACCCGGAACCCAGTAGTGCCACACCAGCACTTGCAGGATCGCCACGCCGCGCACCGCGTCCAGCACCGTCGAGCGCGCGCCGTCCCCGCCCTGCACCCCCGCCATCACCACTCACCTTCCGGAACCGGAAGGCTGCGATGCGAAGCTTACCGAACCAATAATACCGGCCGCTGCCGGAATTCCGGTCTCCCAAATCCATACCGAAGACAGGCCCACGCGAACGCGACTCCGATCCCGCGCCCAGCGCAAGATTGCGAGACCTCCGCGCAAACCTCCCCGCCTCCGTGCCTCCGTGGTGAAATTTGTCTTGGATCGGCGCTCAAACCCGTCCCCCCGCCTTGGCAATCCCGTCAAACGACTTCAGTCGTTCGATCAACCCCGGCATATCCCGCAGCGCGATCATGTTCGGCCCATCCGATGGCGCCCGATCCGGGTCGGGATGCGTCTCGATGAACACCGCCGCCACGCCGACCGCCAACGCCGCCCGCGCCAGCACCGGCGCGAACTCCCGCTCGCCGCCCGATGATCCACCTTGTCCGCCCGGAAGCTGCACCGAATGGGTGGCATCGAACACCACCGGATAGCCGGTCCGCGCCATGATCGGCAGGGCACGAAAATCCGTCACCAGCATGTTGTAACCGAAGCTGGTTCCCCGCTCGCACAACAGGATGTCCTGATTGCCCGTCGCAGCAATCTTCGCGGCCACGTTCGCCATGTCCCACGGCGCCAGGAACTGCCCTTTCTTCACATTGATCGGCTTGCCGGTTCGCCCGGCCGCTATCAGCAGGTCGGTCTGTCGACACAAGAAAGCGGGAATCTGCAGCACGTCCACCGCCTCCGCCGCCGGTGCGCACTGCTCCGCAGCATGCACATCCGTCAGCACCGGCAGCCCCGTCCGCTCGCGCACCTGCACCAGAATCTCCAGCCCCGCCGACATCCCTACACCGCGCGCGGCACGGGCGCTGGTGCGGTTCGCCTTATCGAAGCTCGACTTGTAGATCACCTTCACGCCGGACCTGCCGGACATCTCTCGCAGCGCGCCCGCCACCTCCAGCGCGTGCGCCTGGGATTCGATCTGGCACGGTCCGGCGATCAGCACGAACGGCAGCTCGTTGCCGATCCCGACGCCGCCCACCATCACCACGCGCTGCTCGCTCATGTCCATCTGCTCCTCGCCAGGCCGTACAGGCTGATCG
>DATDIC010000701.1:0-2446 GCA_036521275.1 Acetobacteraceae bacterium | reverse complement strand
CGTCCCCGCCCGCCACGTGATTCCCGCCTACCTCCCGTCATTCCCGCGAAGGCGGGAATCCACGTCTCCGGTGGCTACCCGCCTCCATACGCGCGACCAACAAAGCCAGCCCGTCCCACCTGATATAATACCAAACGGCATTGAGTATGACCCATGTTCATCTTCCCCGCGCAAGCGGGACCCCGCCGCGCCCAGCCCATCAGAAACACCCCGCCCTTCAGAAACGCAACGACCCCCGCACGCATAACGCGTTTGAGCGGGGGTCTGGGTGCGAAGTTGAACTTCGCGCTCGGACCTTTGGGCCGAGCAATAACTTGGACTTTCTGATCAGTTGCCGACGCCAAGGATTTCGGCAACTAGAATCATCCCGGGTGGAGTCATGCTCGCTACGCACCCTCCTTCGCCATTAACCCTGTCAATGTCGGCACCTTTGCGAATTTTGTCAAGCGAATGACACACCTCTCGCCGGGGTTCACGAAATCCTGAGCGACAATCACCGATGAAACCGCACGCCGCCCATTCATGCACCGGCCGACCGCACCACCACATGACCGCTCACCTCGGCGCCGTCTTCCGGTTGCAGCGTCAGGAAACCCGGCAACGCCGCAAGTGGCAGCAATCCGACCAGCACGAACACCAGCCGGAACTGCGGCACCGTCGGCACCCCGCCGCCGCCGGCAAGGATTCCCAGCAGCGCCGCACTGATCGACACCCCGAACCCCATCGTCAATTGCTGCACCACGCTACCCAGGCTGGTCGCGCGACTGAGCCTCGATTGTGGCATATCCGCGTAGCTCAGCATTTGCATGCAGTTGAACTGTACCGAGCGCACCAGCCCCAGCCACAGGATCGCCAGCAGGATCACCCAATGCGGTGTCGCGCCCGACAGCGCCGCCAGTTCCGCAATCGCGACACCGCACAGCACCGAATTGCGAACCAGCAGCCGTCTGAACCCGTATCGCCGCAGCATCACCGCGGAGACGAAGCGGATCGGAATCGCCCCCAGGCTGGTCGCGAATGTCAGCGACCCCGACTGGATTGGACTCATCCCGAACCCGAGCTGCAGCAGCAGCGGCAGCAGAAATGCCGGCGCGCTGATGCCGATCCGGCACAAGCCGCCGGCCAGCGACCCCACACGAAAACTGCGAATCCCGAACAGCGTCAGATCGAGCACCGGGTTTCGATGACCGCGCGCATAACGCCAATACCCCACCAGGCAGCCGGCGCCGATGGCGAACACCAGCACCTGCGGCACCACACTCACCGCGCCGCGTCCGACCGTCTCCAGGACGAACTGCAACGAAGCCAGCGCCACCCCGCAGATCAGGAACCCCAGCGTGTCGAAGCGCGAGGCGCTGGTGGCGCGCACATTCTCCACGATGCGGAATGCCACCACGATGGCTCCGATACCAAACGGGATATTGGCGTAGAAAATCCACCGCCACGACAGGTAGGACGTGATCAGCCCGCCCAGGATCGGTCCCAGCGTGGGCCCCACCAGCGACGGAATGGTGACATAGCTCATCGCCCGCACCAGCTCGTTGCGCGGGAACGCCCGCAGCAGGATCAGCCGCCCCACCGGGCTCATCATCGCCCCGCCGATGCCCTGCAGGATGCGCATCCCCACCAGCATCGGCAGGTTCTGCGACAGCCCGCAGAGCGCCGACGCCACCGTGAACACCGCGAACGCCGAGCAGATCACCGACCGCGCGCCGAACCGGTCGGCGATCCAGCCGCTGATCGGGATGAACACCGCCAGGCTGAGCAGATAGCTGGTGATCGCCAGGCTCAGCCGCACCGGCGTCTCGTGCAGGCTGGCCGCCATGTTCGGGATCGCCACCGTGATGATGGTGGAATCCAGCCCCTCCATCATGAAGCCGAAAGCGACGACCAGCGGGATCAGCCAGCGGCGGGGATCGTCAGAATCGGAGCTGTCCACGTCGGTCCACGTCCATCCGGCGTTCGAGCCGCATCGCCAGGATGGAGATCGGCCAACACACCGCGAAATAGAGCATCGCCACCAACGGATAGACCAGCATCGGCCGGAACGTCACGTTGACCATCAACTGGCCGGCCCGCGTCACCTCCACAAACCCGATAATGGAGGCGACCGCCGTGCTCTTGATCAACTGCACCAGAAACCCCACGGTCGGCGGTATGGCAAGCCGCACCGCCTGCGGCAGCACCACGCGCAGCAGCGTCGCCCAGCGGCGCAGCCCCAGCGCGGCGGCGGCCTCCGATTGCGCCGGCGGCACCGCCTGGATCGCAGCGCGCCAGATCTCGCCAAGGAACGCCGCCGCGTACAGCGTAAACGCCAGGATCACCGCCGGCCAGGGATCGATCTGCACTCCGGTCAGCACGGCAAGCCCGTAGAACGCCAGAAACAACTGCATCAGCACGGGCGTGCCCTGGAACAGCCCGATATAGCCGGCGGCAGTGGCGCGCA
>DATDIC010000700.1:0-3677 GCA_036521275.1 Acetobacteraceae bacterium | reverse complement strand
ATCGGTGTAGAGAGGGCGCCTGGCTGCGCTATGGATTATTGGGGCGCGCCACGATCCGCAGCACGGTGCCATCCTGACGGGCGATCTCGACGATGGTTTCCAGCCGCACCAGCCGCTCCGCGATGTTGCGCACCGCGTCGGCAAGCTTGTCCATCTTGATCGTCACGGACTGCACCCGCTCATCGAGCAGGATGATCGCTCGTCCGGTGACATCAAGACAGCGACGCATCGTTGCGGGGTGGATGTCAAGGCCGACCTCGGCTTGACCATAAGCCCCGCCTACGCACACGCTGCGCCGCGTTCGAGGAAGGCGGGGGATAATGCGCTTCGCGGCGATCGGGCTGGACCATCGGCACATCTACGATCTTGTCGAGGGGCTGATTGCGGCCGGCCAGGCGTGCGTCGGCTATGATCCTGACAGCACCGACCCACGGGTCATCGCCGGATTCCGCAAGCGGTTTGCGCATGTGCCGTCGGCGGAGCGCGGCAGTCTGCTGGAAGATCCGGCGATTGATTTCATCGTCACCGCCGCGGTGCCGTGTGACCGGGCGGCAGTCGCGATTGCCGCCATGCAAAACGGCAAGGACGTGATGGTGGACAAGCCGGCGGTCACCACGCGTGAGCAGCTCGCGACCGTGCAGCGCACGGTTGCCGATACAGGTCGCATCTGGTCGGTGTGTTTTTCCGAACGGTTCCTTACCCCGTCCACGCTGAAGGCGCTGGAGATCGTGCAGGCGGGCGGGATCGGACGGGTGGTGCAGACGGTCGGGCTCGGGCCGCATCGGCTCAATCGCGCGCTGCGTCCGGCCTGGTTCTTCGACCGCGCGGCGTATGGCGGCATCCTGAATGATATCGCCAGCCACCAGATCGACCAGTTCCTCGCTTTCACCGGCGCCAGCGATGCGACCATCGTCAGCAGCACGGTGGGAGAGTATGGCACTGCTCCGGGGTTCGAGGATTTCGGCGAGGTGGTTCTGCAAACGGACACCAGCCGCGGCTATCTGCGCGTCGATTGGTTCACGGCTGACGGATTGCCGACTTGGGGCGACGGCCGCTTATTCGTTGTGGGAACAAAGGGAACGATCGAGCTGCGCAAATACGTGGATATCGCCGGGCGGGAGGGAACCGATCACCTGTTTTTGGTGGACGGATCGGGTACGCGGCACATCGGCTGCAGTGGGCTGCCGGTGACTTATTTCCGCGATTTTGCTGCCGATATTGCCAACCGCACGGAAACCGCCATGCCGCAGCAGCACGCGTTCACGGTGTGTCGCCTGGCGCTGGAGGCGCAAGAGCGCGCAGTGCGATTTGCGCCGGTGTCGCCATGACCGCGGGCATTGCGGTCATCGGGCTTGGCAATGCGCTGGAGCCGCACGCCAGAAGCCTGGTCGACCTCGCCGGACGCGTGCGGGTGGTATGGGCGGCGGCGAGCAGCACGAAGCGGCTTGCGTCGGTGGAAGAACGATATGGCTGGCCGGTTACCGCCGATGCCATGCAGGCGATCCATGATCCGGCGGTGGATGCGGTGCTGCTGCTGACCCCTGCCAATGCGCATCTGGACTTGGCGAAGGAAGCGTTTGCGGCGGGCAAGCACGTGTTGTGCGAAAAGCCGCTGGAAGCCACGCCGGACCGCGCGGAACAGCTTCTTGCGGCGGGACGCACGGCGAAGCGCGCGCTCGGGGTGGTGCTGCAGATGCGGTTTCGGACCGCCAGCCGACGGCTGCACGAGATCCTGGGAGCAGGACTCCTGGGGGATGTGCAGGCCGCGTCGATGTCGGTGCCGTGGTGGCGGCCGCAATCCTATTACGATGAGCCCGGGCGGGGCGTGCTGGCCCGCGATGGCGGCGGCGTGCTGATCACACAGGCCATCCACACGCTCGATCTGTTTCGGTGGCTGGTCGGTATTTCTCACGTTGACGCCGCCCATGTTGGTCGCACCGATCTGCACCGGATGGAAACGGAGGATATCGCCGCGGCGCTGGTGCGGCTGGGGAATGGGGCACCCGGAACGATCCAGGCGACCACCGCGGCTTACCCCGGCCGCGCCGAATCGATCGAGGTGATTGGAAGCCGCGGGGTTGCGCGTCTGCAGGGCGGCGCTTTGCGGGTCGATTTCCTGGATGGCGGTATCGAGACGCTGGCAGACGATGGCGGTTCGGGCAGCGGTGCCAACCTGATGGGTTTTTCGCACGAGCCGCACAAGGCGCTGCTGGAGGACTTTCTGGACGCGATGGAGACCGGCCGCGATCCCGCCATTACCGGTGAAGAAGCGCTGCAAACTCAGCGTGTGATCGAGGCCATCCTGGCGAAAGGACAAGGGTAGCCATGCAGGATCTGTTGCCGCTTGCCGAAGCGATTTCCGCGCGCCTGAAACAACGTGGCGAAACCATCGCGATCGCTGAATCTTCAACTGGCGGGCTGGTTTCGGCCGCGCTGCTGGCCGTGCCCGGCGCGAGCGCGTATTTCCTTGGCGGCGGCGTGATCTACACGCGTTTCGCGCGATCCGCCTTCCTGGAGATCCCCGACCCGCTGCCTGACGGCATGCGCGCCTCCACCGGCCCCTATGCCGCGTTGCTGGCGCGGACTGTGCGCGAACGCTGCAAGGCGAGTTGGGGCCTGGGCGAAAGCGGTGCCACCGGCCCGACCGGCAACCGGTACGGCGATGCCGCCGGGCATAGCTGCATCGCGATCGACGGACCGGTGGCGAAGGCCGTTACGCTGGAAACGGGAAGCGCCGATCGGGTTGGCAATATGCGCCGGTTTAGCGCCGCGGCGCTGGAAATGCTGTACGCCGCACTGTCATAGCGGCTGGTCGAGCCAGCACGCGGCCGCGGCATAGCCGGCGCGTATCGGGACTGCGCCGGTTGCGTCGGCTGCCTGGTCCCGCAGCAGCTCCGCGACCATCTTCCGCCGACCTGTCTTCAGCGCCGCATCGGCGAGCATCTGCAGGAACATGTCACGCTGTGCGTTGCTGCCGCCAAGCAGCCTTATCTGCTGCCGGATCGGCCAGAGCAGCTCGACGACCCGCACATGATCGCCGCGCCGGTGCGCCAGTGCGGCATCGCAGACTGGCACCACGACATCGGCGATGGCAGGCGCCGTCCACAAAGATCCTCCGGCGATCTCGCGCAAGGCCGCCAGGAATCGCGCCGCTGCCTCGTGCCGTCCAGTCGCGGCCAGTGCCAGCATCAGATGTGGCACCAGCAGCAGATGACCGGCGTCGCCGACCCGCTTTTCAGCCTTGTCAGCCAGCTCCTGCCAGCGGTCGCCAACCGGCATGCCACTCTGTTCCAACCGCCATAGCAGCGACGTGGCGTTTTGCAGATCGACGTAGTGGTCCGGCGCCGCCCGGGTCATCGGCTCATCCAGGTTGCGGACGTTCGCGTCATAGCTGGCGAGCACCGCGTCGATCTCGCCGAGATCAAGCTCCATCAGTGCGCGATGCCACCACAGGTGGTGGATCAGGTTGTTGCCCAGCGCCCAATGCGACACCTGGGACGCCAGCCACTCCCGCCCCTCCCCTGCCCGACGATCGGTGTCGAACACATGCGCCTTTACGTGGTGGGCGACGTAGTTCGTGCTGTCCTGTTCCAGCGCGGAATCCACCGCGCGCTCCGCGCCTGCCGTGTCGCCGACTTCCTCATGGGCGAACGCCCATAGCGTCTGAAACGAGTCGT
>DATDIC010000699.1:0-6812 GCA_036521275.1 Acetobacteraceae bacterium | reverse complement strand
GCCACCGGTGCGACGCTCGACTCAAATTCAGGGGCGGAGGCGGTGATGCACCGATTGTCCTTTCTTGCGTTAGCAGTGTCGGTATCACTGTTCGGCACTGCTACTTTGCCCATACCCGCCCGGGCGCAAGACACGATCAAGATCGCCGCCGGCGCTCCTTTGACCGGAATGCTCGCCAAGCAGGGTCAGGAGGTTGCCAACGGCGTGAAGCTGGCAGCCGCGGAATGGAACCAGAAGGGCGGCGTGCTCGGCAAGAAGATCGAAGTGGTTGACGCGGACGATCAAGGCAATCCCCAGGTCGGAGTGGCCGCGGCGGAGAAAGTTGTCGCTGATCCCGCCGTGATGGGCGCCGTCTGGGGGATTACATCCGTCACTTGCATCCCCGCGTCCGAAATTCTCGACCGCGCCGACCTCATCATGATCACCCCGGGATGCACCAACCCGAAGGTGACGGACCGCGGCTTGAAATCGGTGGCGCGTGTTTGCGCGCGCGACGATTTCCAGGGCCCGGCCGGCGCGGTGTTCCTGATCACCGATTTGAAGAAAAAGAAGATCGCGGTGTTCGACGACGGCACCACCGGCCCGCGCGGTGTGGCCGACGCGTTCGAAGCGAAGGGCAAGGCGCTAGGTGCCACCGTTCTGCGCTATGTCATCCGTTCAGGGGACAAGGACTTCCGCCCAATCCTGGGAACCCTGCCGAAGGACGTTGACGCCATCTATGCGGGCCTATGGGCGCCCGACGCAGCGCTGATGGCGAAGCAGTTGTCGGATGTCGGGCTCGATGTTCATATGATGGGCCCCGACGGTCAATACGAACCGGTCGACTACATTCAGGCTTCCGGCGGAGCCGCCGAAGGAAATTACGTCAGCTTCTTGGTGCCTGACATTCACAAGCTGCCATCCGCCCAAGCCTTTTTGCAAACATATGAGAATCAATACGGCTCGATCAGTTCCTACGGACCGCTCGCCTACGAGGCGACCAACATCCTGCTGACCGCGATTCAGAAGGTCGGCAAGCCAGATCGTGCGGCGATCCGTGATGCCGTGCGGGCCACCAGCAACTATATCGGTATTCTGGGCCAGCCGATCACCTTCAACGCAAAAGGCGACGTCGATTCGCAGAACATCTACATCTACCAGGTGAAGGGGCCTGACTTCGTACAGATCCAGGCAATCAAGCTCAACCAGGACTGATCCCGCGCAGCCAACGCGATGCCAGACCCGGCGGTAGAGTTGCCTGCTTTGCTCGAGGTACGGCAGCTCACCAAGACTTTTGGCGGATTACGTGCATTGCAGGGCATCGACCTGCGCATCCGGGAGGGGGAGATCCTTGGCCTGATCGGACCCAACGGCTCCGGCAAGACCACATTCTTCAATGTGCTGAGTGGCCTCTATCCAGCCACCAGCGGGACAATCCGGTTTGCCGGACACGCCGACATCACCCGGCTGTCCCCCCATCGGATCACCCGCCAAGGGATCGCGCGCACATTCCAGAACCAGCGCCTGTTCAACCAGATGACCGTGATCGAGAACGTGCTGGCCGGCCTGGTATGCCGAACAAAAGCGGGACTGCTGTCCATTGTTCTGGGTCGTCGCTTCGCACGCGGCGAGCAGCAGGCCGCGCGACAACGCGCGATGGACCTGCTGAGCCTTTTTGGCCAGCGGCTCGTCCCGCGGCACGACCGCCTGGCACACTCGCTCTCCTATGCCAACCGCCGACGGTTGGAAATTGCACGCGCGCTCGCCACCGAACCGCGACTTCTGCTGCTTGATGAACCCGCCGCCGGCATGAACCCGACCGAGACGCGCGAGTTGATGAACGACATCGTCGGCATCCGCGACATGGGCGTCACCATCCTGCTGATCGAACACGACATGCGGCTGGTCAAGGGCATCTGCTCGCGTGTGGTCGCATTCGACCACGGGATCACGATCGCCGAGGGAAGCTTCGCGGAGGTGCGAAGCCATCCGGCGGTGGTCGAGGCCTATCTGGGCCGTCGTGCC
Source organism: Acetobacteraceae bacterium (assembly GCA_036521275.1). Classification (GTDB taxonomy): domain Bacteria; phylum Pseudomonadota; class Alphaproteobacteria; order Acetobacterales; family Acetobacteraceae; genus DATDIC01. The sequence goes on along the minus strand of DATDIC010000699.1, from coordinate 4,808 downwards.
GCAGTATTGGCATAGACCACGGCAATGCAGGTGCTGCTGCAGCTCGATCAGGTGGTCACGACCTACGGCCCGATTCGCGCCTTAAAAGGCGTCACGATCGAGGTGCGCGCGGGCGAGATCGTCTGCCTGCTCGGCGGCAACGCCTCGGGCAAATCCACCACGATGAAGACCATCCTCGGCATCGTGCGCCCGAAATCCGGCAGTGTGTATTTTGCCGGAGAACGGATCGACAGGCTGCCGACGCAGTCCATCGTCGGACGCGGGATCTCGCTCGTGCCAGAAGCACGCCGGCTGTTCGGCCGCATGACGGTGTGGGAGAATCTCGCCATGGGCGCGTTCACTCGCCGCGCCGAGCTCCACAGCGAGTTAGAGCAGGATTACGAGCGCGTCTATGCACTGTTCCCGCGCATCAAGGAACGGCTTGGCCAGCTCGCCGGTACTCTCTCCGGCGGCGAGCAGCAGATGGTGGCAATCGGGCGCGCACTAATGGCACGCCCGCGCCTGCTGCTGATGGACGAGCCGTCGATGGGCTTGTCGCCTGCCTTGGTCGATCAGGTGTTCGACATCATCCAGACCATCAACCAGCAGGAGACCACGATTTTGGTCGTCGAACAGAACGCGGCGGTGGCCCTGAGCGTCGCCAGCCGCGGTTACGTACTGCAGAACGGACGCGTGGTCGCGACGGATCAGGCCGAGAACCTGCTGGCCGCGGACGATATCCGCCGCGCTTACCTGGGTGACGAATAACCGCGATGCTGAGCTTCTCCGACATCCTGCACATCCTGCCGCAGCAGCTTGTTTTTGGTATCACGCTCGGCACCATCTACGGGCTGATCGCCATCGGCTACACCATGGTTTACGGTGTCCTGTTCATGATCAATTTCGCCCATGGCGACGTGTTCATGATCGGCGCCTATGTCGGCTGGATCGTCCTCGGTGCGCTGATGGGCTCCCATGCCGTGCCGCTGCATCCCGCCATCGTTCTGCCGGTGATGCTGATCGCGGCGATGCTGTTCACCGGGCTGATTGGTCTGGGGCTGGAGCGGTTCGCGTACCGTCCCTTGTATCGCCGTGGCGCGACCCGGCTTGGCCCGCTGATCAGCGCGATCGGCGCCTCGATCTTCCTGCAAAATGCGGTGATGCTGACCGAGGGCGCGCGGGAGCGCGTTTACATGACCTACGCGGTGTTTCCACGCAGTTGGCGGATCAATCTTGGCGGTGTCAACATCTCGGTGCTGGTGCTCGTCATCGCCGGCGTGGCTGCATTGATGATGTGGGGACTACACCAGATGGTGCAGCGCACAGCACTCGGCCGGTCGATCCGTGCGGTGGCTGAGGACCGCGAGATCGCGGCGGTGATGGGCGTCGACGTCTGGCGGGTGGTCGCGACCGCTTTCTTCATCGGCTCCGCACTGGGCGGTGCGGCCGGCGTGCTGGTCGGTTTCTACTACACGCAGATCGACTTCTTCATGGGCTACTCCGCCGGACTGAAAGCATTCACGGCAGCCGTGCTCGGTGGCATCGGCAATATACGCGGCGCCATGCTGGGCGGATTGATACTCGGCGTCGTCGAGAGCCTGGCGATCACGTTCATCAATCCCGCCTTCAAGGACGCGGTGGCATTCGGCGTGCTGATTTTGGTCCTGGTATTCCGCCCTGGCGGACTCCTTGGCGAGTCGCTGCCCGATTGGAAGAAAATCTGAGTGCCTGCGATCGGCCACCCAATGTGGCGCCGGCATGCCGGCTGGGCGGTGGCCGGCGCCGCGCTATTCGTGCCTTTGGTGGTGCCCAACGCCTATGTCATGGGTGTGATCACCCGGATCTGCCTCTATTCCCTGCTGGCCCTCGGGTTGAACATTGTGGTCGGTTTTGCCGGGCTGCTTGACCTCGGCTACGTGGCATTCTTCGGGATCGGCTCTTACGTCTACGCGTTCCTCGCCTCTCCACAGTTCGGCTTGCACCTGTCGTTTCCCGTTGCCCTGGCCGCCGCGGTGGTGGTGACAGCGATCTTCGGCATATTGATCGGCGCGCCGACGTTGCGCCTGCGCGGCGATTATCTTGCTATCGTTACGCTCGGATTCGGCGAGATCACCTATATCCTACTCATAAATCTGGATCGCCCCATCAACATTACCGGCGGACCGAGCGGAATCGTCAGTATCGATCCGCCGTCATTGTTCGGGTACGCATTGCAAGCCAATTTCCAGTATTACTATCTGTTCCTGGTCGTGCTGGGCGTGGCCGTCATGCTATCGCGCCGGCTGCGCGATTCGCGCATCGGCTGGGCGTGGCAGGCGATCCGCGAAGATGAGGTTGCCGCCGAGACGATGGGGATCAACACGACCATGGCCAAGCTGCAGGCATTTTCTATCGGCGCCGCCTTCGCAGGTGCCGGCGGATGCCTGCTGGCGTCGTGGCAGCGATCCGTGTTCCCCGATAATTTCCTGTTCACCGAATCCATCAACATCCTGGCGATGGTGATCCTGGGCGGGGTTGGCAGCCTGCCGGGCGTCATACTGGGGGCGACGATTATCGTGGCGCTCCCCGAGCTGTTTCGCGACTTCCAGCTCTATCGATTGCTGGCGTTCGGATTGATGCTGATGGTGCTGATGATCTTCCGTCCCGCCGGGCTGCTTGCCTTCGCCTCCCGACACGAAGAGGACGCCGATCCCGCCGCGGACGACAATATACCCGTAACGGAAGCCGCAGCCGGTCCCTGACCTACCTGGCCTGTCCTCCCAGCACCTCGATCGAGGTGGACTTGATCAACGCAAGTACCGGCGAGCCCTGCGACAAGCCTAACCGGGCGATCGCATCGGGGGTGACGCGAGACAGCAACCCGCCAGCCGGCAGCGCAATCTCCACCAGCACGGAACGTCGCATTACATCGGCCGCGATCCGCCGCACCTTGCCGGGCACAATGTTATGCAGACTGATCGCATCGGGCGGCTTGCCCGCAAGAATCACCTCGCGCGCCGGAATGCGGATGCGGCATTCCACGCCCAAGGGCATGTCCAGCAGCGGCACCCAGAATGTCGCGCCGCCGCCTTCAAGGCGCGTCAACTGCCGTCCCGCGTCGTGCTCCACCACGCAACATAGCAGCAGCGCGCCGGCATCGTCGCGCTGCGCCAGCGGCAGATCAGTCCGCGCGGCCATCTCCGACAAAGCGCCGGACCCGGCGACATGCCCCGTTTCGATCAGCACCAGCGAATCGGCAAGCTGGCTTACCTCGTCCAGCGAATGGGTCACGTAGACGATTGGCAGCTTCAGCGCCGTCTTCAGCCGCGTCAGATAGGGCATGATCTCGGCCTTGCGTGCCGCGTCGAGGCTGGCCAGCGGCTCATCCATAAGCAGCAGATGCGGCTGCGCCAGCAGCGCGCGGCCGATAGCCACGCGTTGACGCTCGCCGCCGGACAGCGTGTGCGGCCGGCGCCCAAGCAGTGCTTCGATGCCGAGCAGTTCCACCACCTCGTCGAATCGCACCGGGCCTCTCGGGGCCCGCCGCATGCCGAAGCGCAGATTGGTTGCAACCGACATGTGCGGAAACAGCCGGGAGTCCTGAAACACCAGCCCCACGCGCCGTCGCTCGGGCGGAAGCCAAATACCGGCCTTCGTGTCGGCAAGCAACGTGCCGTCCACCTCGATACGGCACTCATCCGGCCGCAACAGACCGGCGGCCGCGTTGATGACCGTGGACTTGCCGGCACCGGATGGGCCGAACAGCACGGCCACGCCCGGGGTCGGCACCTCGAATGCCAGGTCCAGGTGCACGGACGGGAATTGATGACGCAACAGAACGCTCAGGCTCATCGCCCCAGCATAGTGTTCAGTCGCTTGCCCACCCACTCCGACAGCAGCAGCCCGACCAGCGCCAGCGTCAGCGACACCATGGACAGTTCCGCCGCCTTCGACTCGCCGCCAGGCACCTGCAGCGCGGTATAGATGGCAAGCGGCAATGTCTGCGTCTCGCCGGGGATATTGGCGGCAAATGTGATTACCGCACCGAATTCACCCAGGCAGGTTGCATAAGCAACGATTCCGCCCACCAGGATCCCCGGAGAAGCCAGCGGCAAGGTGACGTTGAGCAGCCGATCGAGCGCACCGGCGCCAAGGGTGCGCGCCGCCTGCTCCAGTCCCAGATCGGCCGCTTCCAGCGACAGGCGGACCGCGCGCACCATGACCGGGACCGTCATGACCGCGCAGGCCAGACTGGCACCCGCGGTGGTGAACACCAGCCGGATTCCGAACCAGTCGTACAGCATCGATCCAACTGGGCCGCGAATGCCGAAGATGATCAGCAGCAGCCAGCCGGTGACGACAGGTGGCAGCACCAGCGGAAGATGGATCAATGCGCTCAGCAGCGGGCGGCCCAGGAACCGATATCGCGTCAGCAGCCACGCCGTCAGCACAGCAACGGGCAGGCCGAAGCTGACAGCGCGCGCCGCCACCTCCAGCGTCAGGCGGACTGCTTCCCACTCTTCCGCCGACAGGACCAAGCTATTCGACCTTGAAGCCGCGTTGCACAAACACCGCGCGGGCCTGTGGGCCGGCGAGGAATGCCATGAGTGCGCGCGTCTCTGGTGTATCGTGCGCCTTGGTCACCGCGAACGGATAGGAGATCGGGTCGTGGCTGTTGGCCGGGAAAGTTCCGGCCACCATCACGGCTTTCGACACGGCGGCATCTGTCGAATAGACGATGCCGGCGGGTGCTTCACCGCGTTCCACCAGCAATAGCGCGGCGCGAACGTCCTCGGTGGGTGCCAGGCGAGGGGCTACGGCGTCCCACATGCCAAGCTTCTTCAGGGCCT
>DATDIC010000698.1:0-10179 GCA_036521275.1 Acetobacteraceae bacterium | reverse complement strand
TGAATGGTTACCGTCCTACGCTCGACGGCGCCAGAGTGGATCGGAATTGATTCGCAAGCGCCCGCAAGACGCGAAGGAGGAAACCCGGGATGAAGCCGCGTGATCGGACTCGCTGGTTGACTTTCGCCTCTGCCGCGAGCGCCGCCGTTGCGCTGACATGCGCCAGCTCGCGGCAAGCTGCCGCGCAGCAGGAGAGCATTCTTGCGAAAGTACTGCGCACGCATGTGCTGACCGTCGGAACGATCAGCGGCAACCCGCCCTGGGAATTCACCCGTCCGGACGGCCAGCTCGATGGATATGACATCGGGATCGCCAAGCAACTGGCAGCCGATCTCGGCGCCAAGCTGCAATTCGTGCAGACCTCCGGGGCCGGCAGGATCCCGGCCTTGCAGACACACAAGGTCGACCTGGTATTGGCGGAGCTGGACTATACGCCGCTGCGCGCGCAGACCGTCGCCTACACTCGCGCCTATGCCAACCCGAGCAGCCAGTTCATCGTCACTGCCGCCTCGCCGTACAAGACGCTCGAAAGCCTGAACAGCCCCGAGGTCACTCTGGGCTACGCGTTGGGCGGCGATGAGGCGAATATCTGGCCGAAGATACTGCCGAAGGCGAAGCTGAAGGCGTTCACGACGGTGGCTGATGCCGAACAGGCACTGATCGCCGGGGAGGTAACGGCAACAGGCGAACCGACGGTGCTGAACATCGAGCTGATGAAGACCCATCCAGGCGTGCTGCGAGCCATCGACCCGCCGTACGACACAGCGATCACCGGGATTGGCGTTCCGCGCGACGACTATCAGTGGTGGCTCTATCTCGACCAGTGGGTGGAGAACCTCAATTTCAGCGGCGAAAATCGTGCGATTTGGACCAAGTACGTCGGCGGCGGCACCCCGCTGTTGCACATGACCGATACGCATTGACCCGATGAGCACGACCCTTCCCCTCATCGAAGAACTCCGCCAACTCCTCTACACCGCTGTCCTGTCGGACGTGCTCGACAGTTTCGGCCTGATGCACCAGGCGATGCGCCCCTTCATCCGCCCGCTCGATGATTCCCTGTCTCTGTTCGGCCGTGCCCGCACCGGCCGCTACGCGCTCGCCCCCAGCCCCACCCCCGGCCGCAACCCCTACGAGCTCGAAATGGAGCTCATCGACGACCTCAAGCCCGGCGAAATCCCGGTGCTCGCCTGCAACGGTCCCACCCACATCATCGCCCCCTGGGGCGAGCTTCTCTCCACCGCCGCGCGCGCCCGCGGTGCCGCCGGATGCATCACCGACGGCCTCGTTCGCGACGTTTCCCGCATCCGCGCCATGGGCTTTCCCGTCTTCCACGGCGGCATCGGCCCGCTCGATACCAAGGGCCGCGCCGAAATGATCGAGAAGGATACCAGTATCGATATCGCCGGGGTCCAGGTGGCGGCGGGCGATTGGATCATGGGTGATGTGGATGGCGTCGTGATCATCCCCGCCGGCCGTGCCGAAGCCGTGTTCCGGGCTGCGCTTGACAAGATCGCCGCCGAGGATACCACCCGGGCGGAACTGGAAGCCGGCGACAGTCTGCAGACCGTCTTCGCCCGGCACGGCGTCCTGTAAACCGGAGGGGCCAGCTCATGGATTCCAACTACCCCAACGTTCAGCTCTTCATCGATGGTGCCTGGACCAAGGCCGCCAGCGGCCGCACCATCACCGTCGTCAATCCCGCCAGCGGCGAGCCGATCGGCACGGTCGCCCACGCCGATCGCGATGACCTCGACCGCGCGCTCGCCGCCGCCGAAAAGGGCTTCCATGTCTGGCGCAAGGTCTCCGCCTACGAGCGCGCGAAGCTCATGCGCAAGGCCGCCAACCTCCTGCGCGAACGCGCCGACGCGATCGCCCGGCTGATGACGCTGGAGCAAGGCAAGCCGCTCGCCGAGGCGAAGGGGGAAACCCTTGCCGGCGCCGACGTGATCGACTGGTTCGCCGAGGAAGCCCGTCGCGCCTATGGCCGCGTCATCCCCGCCCGGGCGGAAGGCGTCTATCAGCTCGTCCTCAAGGAACCGGTCGGACCCGTCGCCGCCTTCACCCCCTGGAACTTCCCCATCAACCAGGTCGTGCGGAAGCTCTCCGCGGCACTCGCCGCCGGCTGCTCGATCATCGTCAAGCCGCCCGAGGAAACCCCCGCCTCACCCGCCGAACTGATCCGCGTCTTCGTCGATGCCGGCATCCCCGCCGGCGTCGTCAACCTGGTGTACGGCGTGCCTGCCGAAATCTCGGAATATCTCATTCCGCATCCGGTGATCCGCAAAATCTCCTTCACCGGCTCCACCCCCGTCGGCAAGCATCTCGCCGCACTGGCCGGCGCCCACATGAAGCGCGCCACCATGGAACTCGGCGGCCACGCCCCCACGATCGTCTTCGACGACGCCGATATCGACGTGGCCAGCAAGATCCTGTCCGCCAGCAAGCTGCGCAACGCCGGCCAGGTCTGCATCTCTCCCACCCGCTTCCTGGTGCAGGAACCGGTGTTCGACCAGTTCGTGGACAAGTTCGTCGCCCACATCAAGGCGGCCAAGGTCGGCGACGGCCTGGCGGCTGACACCCAGATGGGCCCGATGGCCAACGCGCGCCGCATCCAGGCGATGGAGACCTTCATCGGCGACGCCGTGAAGCACGGAGCCGACCTGAAGACCGGCGGCAACCGCATCGGTAACAAAGGCAACTTCTTTGAACCGACCGTGCTGACCAACGTCCCCAGGGACGCGCGCATCATGAACGAGGAACCGTTCGGCCCGGTGGCCGTCATCTCGCCGTTCCGCGGCTTCGATGAGGTCGTCGAGGAAGCCAATCGCCTGCCGTTCGGCCTTGCTTCCTACGCCTACACGCGCTCCGCCAAGACCGCCACGGCGATCGCCGCTGCGGTTGAGGCCGGAATGATGTCGATCAACCATCACGGGCTTGCCCTGCCCGAAGTTCCCTTCGGCGGCGTCAAGGATTCCGGCTACGGCTCCGAGGGCGGGCTGGAAGCAATCGAGTCCTACCTGAACACCAAGTTCGTTTCGCAAGCAGGCCTCTAACGCCGGCCTGCCCACCCACGTCATCACCGCCTGGCTCGTCCCGCCCACCCGTTGCACACCGTTGCACACCCGTCATGGCCGGGCTTGTCCCGGCCACCCACGTCTTCACCTCGCCACACCAACCGCGATTGATCCATCCCAATAACGGATAGATGGAACGATTGGTCCTTCGCCGCCGGATAATGCTGAAAATTCGGCTATTTCTGCCCATGACATCGAAAAACCGTTGCAACGGCGCGGCGAATCTGGCATGCGCCCACGCCAGAAGTCCCGGGCGGCGTTCTTGCGTGTCGCGTCGGCGCGCCGCGCTACCTACCCGCGAGAGGAGAGATTATGTCGAAGGCTTTCATTGCCCAGGTGATTCAGGAATCCGCCGACCTTACAGGCGCGGCCGCCACACGCGCCGCCGGTCACCTGATGGACGCGATCGTCAAGGAACTGAAGAAATCCGGCAAATTCACCTTGCCCAGCTTCGGCACCTTCGTCGTGCGCAAGACCAAGGCCCGCAAGGGGCTCAATCCGCGTACCGGCGAATCGATCAAGGTGAAAGCCGGCAAGACCGTGCGGTTCAAGGCTTCGCCCACGCTCAAGAAGGCGGTCTGACCAGCACATACTGCGTCTGGCGGGCCGGCGGCGGGTCACCGCCCCGGCCCGATTTCTTTGCTGTTCGCTCGTGACATAGGCCGCGGGCATGCCCCGGGCAAGAAACCGCGCCGCGCATTTCATCGGTGTCTCCGCCGTCCTGCTCGGAACCACCGTCGTCCCGCTCGATTCCTCCGTGAACGTGGACTTCCCTTTCATCACCAGTCATTTCGGATTGCCCCTGCCGGCCATCCAGTGGCTCGTGATCAGCTACACCCTCGCCACCGCCAGCCTCATGCTGGTGTGCGGACGCGCCGCCGATCTTTTCGGCGCCAACCATGTGTTCCTGGCCGGCTGCGCCTGCAGCGCCGCCGCCTTCGTCCTCTGCGCCATCGCACCGGACTATCACCTGCTGCTGCTGTTTCGCGCCCTGCAAGGCGCCGGCGCGGGCCTCGTCCTGAGCTGCGGACCGGCGCTCATCACCAGCCTCCATGCCGAAGCGGATCGGCCACGTGCGCTCGGCATCTACACGGCCGCGTTTGCCGCCGGCGCTGCTATCGGGGCCGCCCTGGCGGGGCCGCTGATCGCGCAGCTCGGCTGGACGATCGTGTTCTCGTTTCGCGCGCCAATTGCCGCAGCGGCGTTCGGCCTCGCCCTGTTCCTGCCCCCGGCGTCCCGCTCACGGACCGATCGGTTCGACGCACCGGGCGCCGTGCTGCTGGTTTTCACCATCACCTGCCTGTTGCTGGTGTTGAACCGGCTCGCCGATCCCACCATCGCCCTCCCGCTGCTCGCCGCCACCATGCTCGGCGCCGCAGGCTTCGTCCGCCAGCAGCAGCGCTCGGCGCATCCGATCATCGATCTGCGGCGATTCCGTCAGCCCCGCTTCGCCGTCGTCAACCTGGCGAGCACCCTGCTGAACCTTGCGGCCTTTGCCGTTCCGCTGCTGGTGCCATTTCAGCTCGCGCGTGTTCCGCAACTGCCTGTCGCGCTCGGCGGCGTGGTGCTGGCGACCTCCTCGGCGGGAATGGTGCTCGGCGCATCGGCGGCCGCGCGGCTGCTCGCGCACTCGTCCTCCCGCACATTGCTCGTCACCGCCGCCTGGCTCGTCGCTGCCGGCCTGCTCGGCATCATCGCCATGCCGGATCGGATCGCCGCCCTGGCACTGTCGATGCTGGTGCAGGGACTTGGCTTGGGCGTGTTCCAGGTCGCCTACCTCGACCAAATCACACTGGCGATGCCGGTCCAGGATCGCGGCGTTGCCGGCAGCCTTGGCATGTTGACCCGCACCCTCGGCATCGTCTCCGGCGCCAGCCTGCTGATGATCGTGTTTCAGGCCGCCGGCGCCACCGAAGCAGTCAATGCAGACGAAACCTTCGCCGCCAGCTTTCGTGCCGCCATCCTGTGCGCCGCCACGCTCGCCGCCCTGGTCGGGCTGGTCCTGGTCAGGCTTCCGGGCCGCGCACGAAGCACATGATGCCGAGTGTCGGCGTCCAGCACACCACCGCGCTGCCGGTCGGATTGTCCACCCGCTGCAGCACGGCCTCGTTCGGCACCTTCTGCCACGTGCCCTGTATCATCGCCTCGTAATGATCACCATTGATACGGTAGTCTGTCCGCCTGCAATCCGCCTCCGAACAGCACGAAATTCCCGTCCCCGGCTGCATCAGGCTGCGGAACCAGGGTCCAAGGGCGGGATCGGCATTGGCCGGCGGACGCGCGAAAGCCACACCGGCAATCAGGGAAATGGCCGCCGCGCCGAGCAGAGGACGCATCTTGCCAAACTCCAGTAGGTACGCAGCCGAACAGGTGGGAATGTAGTTGCCCGCCTCAAGCACCGCTGCACGCCAGCGTGAACCGGCGCTCGGTAAAAAGCCGCGCCTGCCTCCCGCGCCCGGCGGATCAGGCGGCTTTCGCCTGATCCACGATCCGCACCAGGCTGTTCAGCAGATCGCGAGCCGTCCGGATGCGTTCGCCCACATTCATCTCGCGCGCGATCGCCAGCTTGTGGTCCGGCCGCAGCCGCACCAGCCCGCCCTTGCTCGCCAGCCATGAAATCAGTCCGGCCGGGTTGCGGAACAGGTTGCCGCGGAACGTCACCACCATCCCTTTCGGCCCCGCCTCCAGCTTTTCCACCCCCGCCTCGCGGCAGGCCCGCTTCAACGCCACCACCTGCAACAAGTTCTCCACCTCTTCCGGCAGCTTGCCGAACCGGTCCACCAGCTCCGCCGCCATCGCCTCCGTTTCAACGTCGGAGGCCAATGCGCCGATCCGCCGATACAGCCCCAGCCGCACCGGCAGATCCCGCACATACGTCTCCGGGATCAGCACCGGCAGGCCGAGCGCGATGTTCGGCGTCCAGTCGCGATCCGCCGCCGCTCGCCGCCCTTCGGCGCGCTGCTCCGCCACCGCGTCTTCCAGCATCTGCTGATAGAGCTCGATGCCCACCTCGCGGATATGCCCGGACTGCTCCTCGCCCAGCAGGTTTCCGGCGCCACGAATATCCAGATCGTGCGACGCCAGCGTGAACCCCGCGCCCAGGCTGTCCAGCGTCTGCATCACCTCCAGCCGCTTCTGCGCCGCCGCCGAAAGCCGGTGGTTCTGCGGCCAGGTCAGATACGCGTAGCCGCGCTGCTTGCCGCGCCCGACCCGCCCGCGAAGCTGATAAAGCTGCCCCAGCCCGAACATGTCGGCGCGATGGATCAGCAGCGTGTTCACCGCCGGCATGTCCAGCCCGCTCTCCACGATATTGGTGGACAGCAGGATGTCGTGCTTGCCGTCGCTGAACTCGGTCATCACCCGTTCCAGCACAGTCGGCGCCAGCCGCCCATGTGCCTGCGCCGTGCGCGCTTCCGGCACGATCTCCTTCAGCCGCTCCGCCATGCGCGGCAGGTCCTCGATGCGCGGCACCACGCAGAAAATCTGCCCGCCGCGGAACCGTTCGCGCTGCACCGCCTCGCGGATCACCACCGAATCGAACGGCATGATGAACGTGCGCACCGCCAGCCGATCCACCGGCGGCGTGGCGATCAGGCTCATCTCCCGCACGCCGGTCAGCGCCAGTTGCAGCGTGCGCGGAATCGGCGTCGCCGTCAGCGTCAGCACGTGCACGTCGGCCCGCAGTTGTTTCAGCCGTTCCTTGTGCGCCACCCCGAAATGCTGTTCCTCGTCCACCACCAGCAGCCCGAGATCGGCGAACTCGATCGATTTCGCCAGCAGCGCGTGCGTGCCGATGATGATGTTCACGCTGCCGTCGGTGATGCCCTTGCGCACCTCGGTGGCTTCCTTGGCCGGCACCATCCGCGAAAGCTGCGCCACCCGTACCGGCAGCCCGGCAAACCGCTCGGAGAAGGTGCGGTAATGCTGCCGCGCCAGCAGCGTGGTCGGCACCACCACCGCCACCTGCGCGCCCGACATTGCCGCCACGAACGCCGCCCGCAGCGCCACCTCGGTCTTGCCGAACCCCACATCGCCACAGATCAGCCGGTCCATCGGCCGCCCCGACGCCAGGTCCTCCAGCACGTCGGAGATGGAGCGCACCTGGTCCTCGGTCTCGGCAAACGGGAACCGGGCGCAGAACTCGTCCCAGCTTCCCTCCGCCGGCGCCATGGACGGCGCTTCCCTGATCTGCCGCGCCGCCGCGATGCGGATCAGCTCGCCCGCCATGTCGCGGATGCGCTGCTTCATCCGCGCCTTGCGCGTCTGCCAGCTCGCCCCGCCCAGCTTGTCCAGCGCCACGCCCTGCGCCTCGCTGCCGTAGCGTGACAGCACCTCGATATTCTCGACCGGCAGGAACAGCTTCTCGTTGCCGTCGTACATCAGCCGCAGGCAGTCATGCGGCGCCGCACCGACGGTCAGCGTCTCCAGCCCGTCATAGCGCCCGATGCCGTATTCCTGGTGCACCACCAAGTCGCCCTCGGCGATCTCGGTGGCCTCGGCGATGAACTGGTCAGCCCGCTTGCGCCGCCGTGGCGGACGGCTGATCCGCTCGCCCAGCAGGTCCTGCTCGCCCACCAGCGCCAGCCGCTCGGCGACGAACCCGCGCTCCACGCCCAGCACCACCACCGAGATCGAGCCCGCCGGCTTGCGGCGCACCGCCGCCCACGACTCCTCCGCTGCGTAATCCTTGAAACCATGTTCGCGCAGCAGGTTCAGCAGCCGTTCCCGCGATCCCAGCGTCCATCCGGCAACCACGATCCGCCGGCCCTCGTCGGCCCAGCGCGCTGCCTGCGCCTTCAGTTGCTCGAACGCATTCGGCCCAGTGGCCGCCTGGCTGAAAATCGGGCCCGGCCGCCCGGTGCCGTCCACGCCCACCGCGCCGTCCGGCTTGCCGAACGGACTGAACGCGAACACCGGCCCGCCAGCCAGCATCGCCTCCCAGCCCTTGCGGTCCAGGTACAGCCGATCGGGCGGCAGCGCCCGGTACGGCACCTCGCCCTCGCGCGCCGGCATCCGCCGCGCGTCGTAATGATCGGCGATCATCTCCAGCCGCCCGCCCAGCACCTCCTCGGCCTGATGGTCCAGGCTGACCGAGGCGCCCGACAGATAATCCAGCAGCGTCGTCATGCTGGCGTGGAACAGCGGGGTCCAGTGCTCCATCCCGGGATGCCGCCGTCCGGCGGAGATCGACTCATAGATCGGATCGCTCGCCGCCGGCGGACCGAACAGCTCGCGCCACGCGGTGCGGAACCGGCCGATCGACTCCCGGTCCAGCGGCACCTCCGACACCGGTCGCAGGATGATCCGGCTACGTTTGCCCGCGCTGCGCTGGCTGGCCGGATCGAATGCGCGGATCGATTCGATGGTGTCGCCGAACAGGTCCAGCCGGATCGGCTCCGCCTCCCCGGCCGGGAATATGTCGACGATGCCGCCCCGCAACGCGTACTCGCCCGGCTCCATCACCGTGCCAGCGCGGCCATATCCGTTGGCATCCAGAAAGCGAGAGAGCTGGTCCGGCTTGATATCGCCGTTGACCTTCAATTCCAGCGTGGCACCGGCAAAGCTGGACTGCGGCGGCACGCGCTGCACCAGCGCGTTCACGGTGGTCAGCACGACACGCGGCTTGTCACCGCGCTCCATCAGCCGCCCCAGCGTGGCGATGCGCTCCGACACCAGCGCCGCATTGGGCGAGACACGGTCGTACGGCAGGCAGTCCCACGCCGGGAAGCGCAATATCTCCGCCTCCGGCAAAACGAACGCCAGCGCCTCCGCCAGCCGCGCCATGCGGGCATCGTCGCGCGCCACATGCAGCACCGGCCCGCCAAATTCCGCCCGCCGGCGGGCCAGCAGGAACGCGTCCCAGCCTTCCGGAGCTCCATAAACCGTAGCGGTCATCGGCTGGCGTCCTTGATGCGCCGGAGCATCGCGGTATCGGCTTCAGGCGGGATCGGCCGGCGACCGGTAAGCCAATTGTTCAGGTCGGGATCGGGCAGTTCGAGCAGCTCTTCCAGCTCCTGTATGTCCGCGTCCGTGAAGTCGGCAAGGCGAGCGGCAACGAAACCACCAAGAAGAAGGTCGTTTTCGTGCGTGCCACGGTGCGTCGCGCGATAGAGCAGGCGTCGACGCCGTGTGTCGAGCAGGGCCGGGTCTGATTCGGTCATCCGCGCCGCCGATATAGGGTGGATTGCGCGTCGGGGAAACCGGCCGGCACGGATACGCGTCCCCCCCTCGTCGTGGCCGCGCACACCGCAAGAACAAGAAAGCCTCACCACGGAGGCACCGAGACACGGAGACCCACGCAACGCTTCCGCCGTTCAAACCCTCGGACGCCTGCTATAACCCTCCGCCAACAGCACCGAGCCTCATCCTCATGTCCCACGTCTCCGAGCTTGCGCCCCATGGCGTCCTCCGCGCCGGCATCAATCTCAGCAATTTCCTCCTCGTCACCGGCCGTACCCCGTCCGGCGACCCGCAGGGCGTCGCCCCCGACATGGCCCGCGCGGTCGCCGATCGGCTCGGCGTCCCCGTCCGCTACGTCCCGTTCCGCACCCCGGGCGAGCTGGCGGACGTGGCCGACACCGACACCTGGGATATCGGCCTTATCGGCGCCGAGCCCGCCCGCGCCGAGAAGATCGCCTTCTCCCCCGCCTACGTGGAGATCGAGGCCACCTACCTTGTCCCCGCCAACTCCAGCCTGCGCACCGTCGCCGACGTCGACCAGCCGGGCATCCGCATCGCGGTGACCGCCCGCAGCGCCTACGACCTCTGGCTGCAGCGCAACATCCGCCACGCTGAACTGGTCCGCTCCACCAGCCTCGATTCGGCGCTTGAACAGTTCGCCCGCGACAAGCTGGACGCACTCGCCGGCCTGCGCCCGCGGCTGCTCTCGGACGTGAAGTCGCTACCCGGCGCCCGCATCCTGGACGGCCAGTTCACTGCCGTGCAGCAGGCGATCGGCACCGCCCGCGCCAACACGACGGGCGCCGCCTTCCTGCGCGACTTCGTGGAAGACGCCAAATCCTCCGGCCTCGTCGCCACCCTGATCGAGCGTCACCACGTCGTCGGCCTCTCCGTCGCGCCAGCCAGCAAGGCCGCATCGTCG
>DATDIC010000697.1:0-5681 GCA_036521275.1 Acetobacteraceae bacterium | reverse complement strand
CGGGTGCCGATTTCGGCGATTTCGCCGGCGGCCTCGTGGCCGAGGACGGCGGGAGGCGGGACGCCGAGCTGGCCCTCAAGGGCTTCGAGATCGGTGCGGCAGAGGCTGGCGGCGCGAATGCGCACGTCACCGGGGGCGAGGTTGGGGAATTATAGCGGGCGGCGGATGTGTCGGCCGTTGCGGTGGAAGACGTGGGTGCGCGGGCCAAGCCCGCGCATGACGGTGGGGGTGCGACGGTGGGGGGTGCGACGGTGGGGGCATGACGGTGGGGGTGATGTCAGCTTGCTAATTCTTCCCGCACGGCTTGCTCCAGCTCCTGCATGCGGAACGGCTTGTGCAGAACGCGCCGGCCGACCCTGTCTGCGACGAAGTAGCCGGAGATCAGGATCACTTTCATCCCGTGCCGCTCCTGCGTGACACGGTCGGCCAGATCAAGGCCAGAGATGTCGGGCATGCGGACGTCGGTAATCATCAGGTTGACCTCCGGGGTGTCGGCGAGAACCTGAAGCGCTTCCTCCCCGCCGCCGGCTTGCAGGATCTGATGTCCCGAGTCCGCGAGGAACTCGGCGACGATTTCCCTTACTTCCGGATCATCGTCCACCACCATGATGGTCGTGCTACCCATGGTTGCATTACCCGTTCAGTTCGTCTCTGGCGGGCGAATCGTATCAGAAATCGAGACGCCGCGCACAGCAGTAGGCAATTCGCCTCAGCCCGAACGTCCCTTATCATGGCTTCAGGCCTGAGATTTCAAAATGTGACCGGAGGGAGGTAACAAAAAAGCGAACGGCACGCCCGAACTGACGGGGGGCGGAACGGATCGCCCCTGTCGTGGCGAAAGCGGGGGGTGCTGGCGAAAGCGGGGGGTGCTGCCGAAGGCGGGGCGAGGATTGCCCGCCGCGGTGCGGCGGGGGATATAGCAGGCTGGCTCGGCGGGTGCCGGCCTGACGACGAGCGGGGTCTTGCGCGGCGGAGCCCAGCAGAGGGCTGTGCCCAGAGGGCTGTGTAAGGGGCGCTATTCGGGGCGGGGATTGGTGATGGCGGTCAAGGACGTGAAAAAGGTCGTACTCGCGTATTCCGGCGGCCTGGATACCAGCGTGATCCTGCGCTGGCTGCAGGTGACGTATCACTGCGAGGTGGTGACCTTCACGGCCGATCTCGGCCAGGGCGAGGAATTGGAGCCGGCCCGGCGAAAGGCCGAGCTGTTCGGGGTGAAGGAGATTTTCGTGGACGACCTGCGTGAGACGTTCGTGCGGGATTTCGTGCTGCCGATGTTCCGCGCCAACGCGCTGTATGAGGGACAGTATCTGCTGGGCACGTCGATTGCCCGGCCGCTGATCGCGCAGCGCCAGATCGAGATCGCCGAGCAGGTTGGCGCCGATGCGGTGGCGCATGGTGCGACGGGCAAAGGCAACGACCAGGTGCGGTTCGAGCTGAGCTATTATTCGCTGAAGCCGGACATCAAGATCATCGCGCCGTGGCGCGAATGGGAGCTGACCAGCCGGACGAGGCTGCTGGAATTCGCCGAGCAGAACCAGATCCCGATCGCCAGGGACAAGCGTGGCGAGGCACCGTTCAGCGTGGATGCGAATCTGCTGCATTCGTCGTCGGAGGGGAAGATCCTGGAAGACCCGGCGGTGGAGGCTGATGAGATCGTCTATCAGCGGACCATCCGGCCGGAGGACGCGCCCGACGAGGCGACCGTGATCAGCGTGGATTTTGAGCGGGGCGATCCGGTGGCGATCGATGGCGCGCGGCTGTCGCCGGCCGCGGTGCTGACGAAGCTGAATGAGTTGGGGAAGGCGAACGGGATCGGCCGCCTCGATCTGGTGGAGAACCGGTTTGTCGGGATGAAGTCGCGCGGGGTTTACGAGACGCCGGGGGGCACGATCCTGCTGGCGGCGCATCGGGGGATGGAAAGCATCACGCTGGATCGCGAGGCGGCGCATCTGAAGGACCAGTTGATGCCGCGCTACGCGGAGCTGATCTATAACGGGTTCTGGTTCAGCCCGGAGCGGCGGATGCTGCAGGCGCTGATCGACGAGAGCCAGAAATCCGTAAGCGGGCGGGTGCGGCTGAAGCTGTACAAGGGGAATGTGAGCGTGATCGGCCGCGAGTCGCCGAACAGCCTGTATTCGATGCGGGTGGTGACGTTCGAGGAGGATCAGGGGGCGTACGACCAGTTCGACGCGCAGGGGTTCATCAAGCTGAACGCGCTGCGGTTGCGGCTGGGGGCTTCGGCGGGGCGGCGCGGCGGGGCGCTGTAGCCGCTCGCGCGGCAGGGCAGCGCCGCCCCGTCCATTCAGAAGGCGACCGGGCCGACCGAGCCGACCCAGCGGCGAACCTTGGTGTGGTCGGCATCGTCCATGTAGAAGAAGTGCGTCATCACCGGCTTCACCGCCGGCTTGCTGCGATCATCCGGCGTCATCGTGACGATGCCGCGGAACACCTTGAGCGATCCGCCGTCCCAGTACTCCACAACGTCGTGCCGCGCGGTGAAGCCGGTATCGATGAAGGCGCGCAGGTTCTGCCGGATCGCCTCGCCTCCGTGCCAGTCGGCGACACCGAGATTGCAGATGGCGTCGTCGGCGAAGCAGTCGAAACCCTTGCCGAAGGTCTTGTCGTCGATCTCCTTCCAGAAATCGAGCAGCCAGCGCGGCGGCGTGGTCTTGGCGAAGGTTTTGCTGATCATGGGGTCAGTCATGGCTGGGTTCCTTGTCGTGGGGGAATGGCGCCAGGGCGGATTGACGTCGTGATCCGCGATCGGGGGCGCTACGGACACGCGGCCGACGCGGGAGCGATAATGCCGAGCTGCGCGGCGATCCGGCGCGCGGTTGCCTCGCGGCGCGCGGTCAGCGCGGCCGCCGCACGGGATGCGCGCTCCGCGATCGCGGGCGGTGCGCTGGCCGGCGTGCCGCAATCGAAGGGCGGTTCCGGCGCGTAGGCGATGGCGAGCTGTATCACCTGCGCCGCTTCCTCCCCGCGCAGCGCGGCGGCGAGGCGCAAGGCACCGTCGATCCCGGCCGTGACGCCGGCGGCGAACAGCCAGGTTCCGTCGGCCACCACGCGGGCGTCCACGGGCACCGCGCCAAAGAATGGCAGCAGGTGAAACGATGCCCAATGCGTCGTCGCCCGACGCCCGCGCAGCAGGCCGGCTGCACCAAGCAGCAGCGCGCCGGTGCACACGGAGAACACGGTGCCGGCTTCGTGCGCCTGCATCCGCAGCCAGCCGAGGACCTCATCATCGGCCATCAATGCCTCCTGTCCGGAGCCGCCGGGAACGTGGAGGACATCGAGCCTGGGTGCTTGCGCGAGCGTCGCATCCGGCACGAGGCGCAGGCCGTTCACGTCGCGGACCGGGTCGGCGGTCTTGGCGTAGAGACGGTGGGTCGCGTTGGCCAGGCGCGATAGCACCTCAAACGGTCCGGTCAGGTCGATCTGGTCCAGTCCTTCGAACAGAAGGGAGCCGATCTGCAGGTGGGAGTCGGGCGGGACCATGGGAGAAGCTCCGTCGTGGGGTGGACAAGAGCAGGTTAGCCGCGCAGGGTTTGGCGGAAATGCCAAAGACCCCTCGTTTCCCGCCAACCATGTCACGCGCGGTGGAGATGCTGATCTACCCGGCGGTCCAGATGCTGGACGTGACCGGACCATTGCAGGTGTTTGCCTCGGCCAATGAGATCGTGGCGAGGGATGGCGGCAAGCCGCCGTATGTGCTGCGGGTGGTGGCGAAGGATGCCGGCAGGCTCACCGTCGCTTCGTCCGGATTGGGACTGTTCGCGGAGCCGCTGCCGGACCGCGTTGCCGGGTTGGACACGCTGCTGGTTGCCGGGGGTGCGGGTGTTGCCGCCGCGGCCGAGGATGCAACACTGGTCGCGTGGGTGGGCGATCGTGCGCGACAGGCACGCCGCGTCGCTTCCGTGTGCACGGGCGCGCTGCTGCTGGCGACAGCCGGCGTGCTGGATGGCCGGCGCGCGGCGACGCACTGGTCGTTCTGCGCCGAACTGGCGCGGCGCTTCCCGCAGGTACGGGTCGAGGGTGATCCGATTTTCGTGCGCGACGGACCGGTGTGGTCCTCGGCCGGGGTGACGGCGGGCATCGATCTCGCCCTGGCGTTGGTCGAGGAAGACCTGGGCCGCGCAACGGCATTGGCGGTGGCCCGCTATCTTGTTGTGTTCCTGAAGCGTCCGGGCGGACAGGCGCAGTTCAGTACCGCGCTGTCATTGCAGGAGGCGGATGACAGGTTCGGTGCGCTGCATCGCTGGATCAACGCGCACCTGGCGAAGCCGCTGCCGTTGAGCGCGCTGGCGGAGGCGGCCGGGATGAGCGAGCGCAGTTTCAGCCGGCACTATGTGAACGCCACCGGGCTTACGCCGGCGCGTGCAGTCGAAAAGCTGCGGGTGGAGGCGGCACGACGCTTGCTGTCTGATTCGCGTCTGCCGATGAAGCGAATTGCGCAACGTTGCGGTTTCGGGTCGGAGGAGACGATGCGCCGCAGCTTCGTGCGGCTGCTGGCAGTCGCGCCACAGGAGTATCGAGCGCGGTTCAATTTTTGATGGGCTAGCGGTTGCTTTCAGGGCGTTACCATAGCGGATCGATTGCCGGGCGGCCTGCCAGCACGGCGGCGATGTTGTCCAGCGCGCGGAAGCCCATGGCGTTGCGGGTCTCCTCTGACGCGCTTCCGACATGCGGCGACAGGATGACGTTCGGCAGGTCGCGGAATCGCAGATCGTAGTCGGGCTCGGTGCGGAATACGTCGAGGCCGGCGGCGAACAGGTGGCCGGATAGCAGCGCCTGGTAGAGTGCGTCCTCGTCTACCAGGCCGCCGCGCGCGACGTTGACCAGTACCGCGCCGCGCGGCAGCAGGGCCAGGGTTTCGGCGTTGATGATGCGGTCGGTGTCTTTGGAGGCCGGGGCGTGCAGCGACAGGAAGTCGCATTCCGGCAGCATTGCGCGGAGGTCGGCGAAATAGCGCGCGCCCTGTTCCAGATCGGGCGGCAGCCGATGGCGGGCGTGGTACAGCACCTGCATGTCGAAGCCAGCGGCGCGTTTCGCCATCGCGCGGCCGATGCGGCCCATGCCCAGGATGCCCAGTCTCTTGCCGGTGACCCGCACGCCGAGCAGGTCCCCCTGCCCTATCCGGCGGCGCCAGCCTGAGCGCATGATCGCGTCGTATTCACCGGCGCGGCGTGCCGCGGCCAGCAACATCATGAAGGCGAAGTCGGCGGTGCAGTCGGTCAGGACGCCGGGCGTGTTGGTGACCACGATGCCGCGCGCCTTTGCCGCGGCGACGTCGATGTGGTCGTAGCCGACGCTGCTGGTGGCGCCGATTTTCACGGTGGGCGGCAGCCGGCCGATCAGGGACGCGGAAAAGGCAAGCGTGTTGGTGAACAGCAGGGCGTCTGCCTGGTGGGCGATTGCGGCCCGCAGCGCCTGCTCGGGGTTCATGTCGTCGTTGCCTTCGTGCACGAAGGCGGCGTACTCGTTGCGCGCGCGTTCCACGGCGCCGCGCGCAATCAGGGACGCGACGACCAGACGTGGTTTCATTGCGCGATGCCTCAGGCAGTTTGTGTCAGACCGGCCGCTCCCCTTTCACGGTGACGCGGTGGCCGGAGCGGGTGTGCGGCCAGTAGTCCCACATCGCGCGGTGCTGGGCGCAGCGATTGTCCCAGAAGGCGATGGAA
>DATDIC010000696.1:0-3469 GCA_036521275.1 Acetobacteraceae bacterium | reverse complement strand
AGGCTCAGCGCCGCACCGATGCTGTCGAGCAATTGCTGCGGGGCGACCGGCTTGACCAGCCAGCCGCTGATCCGGTGCGCCTGCGCCTTCACGATATCCTTCGGGTCGGAGACCCCGGTGAGCATGATCACCGGCATCGAGGCCCTGCGTTCGGGCCGGCGCAGCTCCTGCAGGAATTCCAGGCCCGACATCGGCTCCATCAGCCAGTCGGAGATCACCAGATCGATGGTTCGCGTCGAGAACAGGCGCAACGCCTCTCGCGCGTCGCCGGTCTGCAACACGTTGTGGCAGCCGCATCGCGCCAGGGTGCCGCGGATCAGCGAGCGCATGTTTGCATCGTCGTCCAGGACCAGGACGCACAGGCCCGACAAATCCTGGATCGGTGAGGCCCGAGGGTCGGTTTGCAGTGCGGGCATGTCGGTCAGCCGGATTGGGATGGCGGCCTTTCATGCACCGGGCAGGCTGAATAAACCCTTAACCGGGGGGATGGCGGGGGCGGAACCGCGTCTTCACATGTTCGCGCAGGGTCTGGAACGTCACGTAGAGCATTGGGATCATGAAAATGCCGATCGAACTCGCGACGATCATGCCGGCGAACACCGCGGTGCCGACCCCGCGACGGCTGAGTTGCGCCGCGCCGGTGGCCCAGACCAGCGGCACCAGCCCGAGAATGAACGCGACCGAGGTCATCATCACGGCGCGGAATCGCATGCGTGAGCCCAGCATCGCGGCCTCGCGAATCGGCATCCCCGCCTCCCGCTGCTCCTTGGCGAACTCGACGATCAGGATGCCGTTCTTGGCCGCCAGCGCGATCAGCACCACCAGGCCGATCTGGGCATAGAGATCGACCGACAGCCCGGCGATGCGGATGCCGGCGTAGGCACCCAGCACACCCACCACGACCGAGAACAGCACCGGCAGCGGGATTGTCCAGCTTTCATAAAGGCCGACCAGGAACAGATAGGCGAACAGCACCGACAGACTCAGAATCAAGCCGGTCCGTCCGGCGGCAAGCTCCTCTTGGTAAGCCGTTCCCGTCCATTCGAACGTGTAGCCCGGCGGCAGTGTCTGCGCCGACACCTGTGCCATCGCTGCCAGCGCGGTGCCGGAGGACACACCAGGCGCCGGGCCGCCGTCGATGGTGATCGAGCGGTAGTTGTTGTAGCGGGTGATCACCTGCGGGCCGGTGACGATGCGCAGGCTGGCGATCGCCCGCAGCGGCACCATGTCGCCGTTCTTGTTGCGGATGAAGATGCGCCAGATCGCCGGGATGTCGTTGCGGTCGAGCGGCTCGCCTTCGATGTTGACCTGCCAGGTGCGGCCGTAGAGGTTGAAGTTGTTGACGTAGAGTCCGCCCAGCGTGGCGCCCAGCGTGGTGAACACGTCGCTGATCGAGAGGCCGAGCGCCTGCGCCTTGTCGCGATCGATGTCGAGATACAGCGACGGGTTGGTGGCGGTGAAAGTAGAGAACACCCGCGTCAGCCGCTTGTTCTGGTTGGCGGCGGCGAGAAGGCCTCGCATCACCTCGCCGTTGTCCGAGGGGTCCTGGCCTTGCAGGGCCTCGAGCTGGTATTCGAATCCGCCGCCGGTTCCCAGGCCGATGATCGGCGGCAGGTTGAATGGGAAGATCAGCGCCGACCTGATCTGCTGCACGGCGCCGAAGGTGCGTGCCACCAGCGCCTGGACCGAGTTGGCGGTGCCGGTGCGGTCGGCGAACGGGCTCAGATGCGCCACCACGAAGGCGGCGTTCGGCTCGTAGACGCCGCCATCCAGCAGCGAGAAGCCGATGATCGACAGCGTGTCCTCGATCTGCGGCATGGTTTTCAGGATCTGTTCGACCCGTGCGGCCACGGCGGAGCTGCGTGACACCGAGGCGGCATCCGGCAGTTGGATGGCGATGAAGAACGCGCCCTGGTCTTCTTCCGGCAGGAAGCCGGTCGGCGTGGTGCGGGCGGCGAAGTAGATGCCGGCGGCGAACACCGCGATGGCGAGCAATGACAGCGCGGCGAACCGCAGCAGGCGCTGCACCACCCAGGCGTAGCCGTCGCGCGCGCGGTCGATGCCTCGCAGCACCAGCCCCAGCGGGCCGCGACGCCGCCCGTGATGGCGCAGGAACACCGCGCACAGCGCCGGCGACAAGGTCAGCGCGTTGATCGCCGAGATCAGCATCGCGCAACTGATCGTCACGGCGAACTGGCGGAACAGCGTGCCGGATAAGCCCGGAATGAAGCCCACCGGCACGAACACCGAGAGCAATACGAGGGAGATGGCGATGATCGGGCCGGTGATCTGGCGCATGGCCTTGCGCGTGGCCTCGGCCGGGGGCAGGTCGGGTTCCTCGGCCATGACGCGTTCGACGTTCTCGACCACGACGATGGCGTCATCGACGACGATGCCCACCGCCAGGACCATGGCGAGCAGGGAGACGGTGTTTTCGGTGTAGCCGAGGGCAAGAAGGGCGGCGAAGGTGCCGATCAGGCTGACCGGGACGGCGACGGTGGGGATGACGGTGGCGCGGACATTGCCGAGGAACAGGAAAACGACAGTGACCACCAGGACGAAGGCGAAGCCGAGGGAGTACATCACCTCGGTCCTGGTATCGCGCACGAAGGCAGTGGAGTCGTAGAGGATCTCGGCGTGCAGGCCGGGCGGGAAGCGCTTCTGCAGCCCGGCCAGGGTTTCGGCGACGGCGGCAGCGGTATCCACGGCGTTGGCGCCGGGCGAGAGGTAGATGCCGATCGGCACGCCGGGGCGGCCGTTCAGGCGCGTTTCACTGTCCATGTTCTGCGCGCCGAGTTCGATGCGGGCGACATCGCGCAGCCGCAGCACCGAGCCGTCGGGGTTGGCGCGGATGACGATGGCGCCGAACTCCTGCGGCGTGAGCAAGCGGCCCTGCGTTTGCAGGTTGAACTGGAACTGCTGGTCGTTGCCGATCGGGCGGGCGCCGACGCGGCCGATCGGGGCCACGACGTTCTGCGCCTGGATCGAGGCGACGATGTCGCCCGGGGTCAGGCGAAGCGCGGTCAGGCGGTCGATGTCGAACCACACGCGCATCGAGTAGTTCAGCTTCGAGAACAGGTTTGCCTGGCCGACGCCGGGCGTGCGCGACAACTGGTCCAGCACGTTGATCAGCACGTAGTTGCTGATGAACAGCGGATCCATCTTCGGGTTGTCGCTGTAGAGCGCCAGGAACTCCAGGATCGAGGTGGAGCGCTTCTGGACCGTCAGGCCTTCCAGTTGCACCTCGGGCGGCAGTTGCGACAGCGCAGTCTGCACCCGGTTGTTGACGTTGACCACGTCGATGTCGGGGTTGGAACTGAGGTCGAAGCTGACAGTCAGCGAGTAGCTGCCGTCGTTGCCGCTGTTCGACTTCATGTAGATCATCTTGTCGACACCGACCACCTGCGCCTCAAGCGGCTGGGCGATGGCGCTCTCGACGACCTGCGCCGAAGCACCCGGGTAGTTGGCG
>DATDIC010000695.1:0-3844 GCA_036521275.1 Acetobacteraceae bacterium | reverse complement strand
GCGCGGCGTATGCAAAGTGGGTTCCGGTGATTGGCCGCGAGCCGATACCGATGACGGTGGACTATGGCGCGAGAGTGTTGAAGCACCGCATTGACCTGTTGCATGTGGGAGGCCGCCTGGCGGCTCTCATCGAGATGGTTCCCGAAACCGACCACCTGCTGATCGAGAACGTCGCCGTGCTGCCCGGTTTCCAGGGGCGCGGATACGGATGCCGGCTAATGGCTCATGCCGAAATGGTTGCGGCGTCGCTCGGCCTTCCTGAGATGCGGCTTTACACGAATAAACTTTTTGATGGGAACGTGCAGCTCTATTGCCGCCTCGGCTACCAGGTGGACCGGGAGGAGCGCTTCAAGGAAGGCTTCACCGTTTACATGAGCAAGCCGCTTCGCCCAGTCGGCATCCACCATGCGCATCAGGAAGACCCGTCATGAGCGGCGCGGACGACGCTTGATCCGTGATGCCCGTCTCGATCCGTCATGCCCGCAGATCCGTCATGCCCGCGAAAGCGGGCATCCAGGCGAGAGCCCCCGAAATTCCGAGAGTTTGGATGGATTCCCGCTTTCGCGGGAATGACGGGGAGGGGCGGGAATGACGGGGAGGGGCGGGAATGACGGGGAGTGGCGGGAATGACGGGGAGGGGTCACCCTCAATGCCACGACGGAGGACAAGCTCTATCTTGCCCATCCGGGTTCTCCAAGGAACGAGAAGCTGGGTGACCCCGATCAGAACCCCACCCGATCGCCGCCCTTCAGCTTGAGCATCGCGCGCGCTTCGTTCGCCGTGGCGATCTCCAGGCTCAACTCTTCCAGAATGCGGCGGATCTTTCCCACCTGCTCGGCGTTCGATGTCGCCAGCTTGCCGCGACCGATATACAGGCTGTCCTCCAGCCCGACGCGCACGTTCCCGCCCATGATGCCGGCCATGGTGGTGAACGCCATCTGGTGGCGCCCGGCGGCCAGCACCGACCAGACATACTGATTGCCGAACAGGCGGTCCGCCGTTTCTTTCATGAACAGCAGGTTGCGGGGCTCCGCCCCGATGCCGCCGAGGATGCCGAAGATCGTCTGCACGAACAGCGGCGGTTCAACGATCTTGCGATCGAGGCAATAGGCGAGATTGTACAGGTGCCCAACATCGTAGCATTCGTACTCGAAGCGCGTGCCGTGCGCGCGGCCGAGCCGTTCGACAATGCCCTCGATGTCACGAAACGTGTTGCGGAAGATATGATCGTCGGTGCGGTCGAGATACGGTTTCTCCCACTCGTGTTTCCAGCTCTGCACGCGATCGCCGGCCCGGGAGATGTTGAAGTTCATGCTGCCCATGTTCAGGCTGCACATCTCCGGCTTGGCGAGCAGAGGCGCGGCCAGCCGGTCCTCCAGCGTCATGGTCAGGCCGCCGCCGGTGGTGATGTTCACGACCGCTTCGGTGTTCTGCTTGATCACCGGAAGAAAGCGCATGAACACGGCGGGGTCGGGCGTGGGCGCGCCGGTCTTCGGGTCGCGGGCGTGCAGGTGGATGATGGCGGCGCCGGCTTCCGCCGCCTCGATGGAGGCACGCGCGATCTGCTCCGGCGAAATCGGCAAGTGCTCCGACATGCTGGGGGTGTGGATGGCGCCGGTGATGGCGCAACTGATGATCACCTTGCTGGGCATGTGCTGGCTCCTGCGCGACGGTGGGGATTGTGCATTGTCGGCCGGTGCGCGCCAACCCGGTTAGCGCCCTGCCGCCACCGCCCGTTTCGGCTCCGCGGTTTCGCGCGGTTGGCTGCCGGCCTTTCGTGCTGCTTCCAGGCAGGCCTGCACCGCCCCATGCAACGAGCTGACGTAGTAATCGGCCCCGATTGCCGCACGCTGTTGTTCGTCACGCAGTATCTCGTCTTGGGCTGGCCACAGGCCGACCAGGATCGGCTGCGTCGGGAAACGCTGGCGCATCCGCCGCAGCAGGAAGCGCAGATGCGCCGGGCTGCCGGCAATCTCCAGATAGGAAATGCACAGCATGGCCACTCCGCTCGGATCGAGCGTCGGGAGGCCGCTGCGCGACACCGCTTCATGCGGCACGGGGCGGGCGCCGAGGCCGTGCTTCACCAGCAAGCGGGACAGCATCAACGCAGCCGCGTCATCCAGCGGCCCGCGTCCGGCGATGCACAGCACAGGATGCTCGCTGCTCCATTCCGGTGCGAGAACCGGAAGCTTGGGATGTTCGCGCTTCGTGGTGCCGGCGGGATGGTCGTCGTGATCGTCCAGGTCGTGCACCAGCGCTTCGATCGCGCCCCTTATGTGCGCGGTCTGATCGGGGGTCAGCACGCCGCGCGCCGCATCGTTGGCGGCAAGCTGCAGCCCCTTGAGCGCCACGTCGTCGTAATAGGACGACAGCGGCATCTCGCGCAGCATCTGGTCGGCCTGTTCCTCGGCCTCATCGGGGTCGCCGGCGAGCATGCGCTGGTAGAAGCTTTCGACCGGGCTGAGCGCCGGCTGGTCGCCGAGCATGACATCGAGAAATTCGAGCCGTTTGAAATGACGTCCCAGCACGACCAGGCAAAGCGTCAGCGGCGTGGACAGGATCAGCCCGATCGGCCCCCACAGCCAGGTCCAGAAGATCGCCGCGATCATCACCGCGGCCGGCGACAGGCCGGTGCTGCGGCCGTAAAGGACTGGCTCGATCGCCTGGCCGGTGATGGTTTCGCAGACGATGAACAGCCCGGCGGTCCACAACACGCGCGACCAGCCGTTCGACACCGCGGCTGCCAGCAGCAGCGGCAGCAGCGCGGACAGGGGCGCGCCGATATACGGTACGAACCGGAGCAGCATGGCCAGCGTGCCCCACAGGATGGGGCTCGGTATCCCGATGATCGCCAGCCCCAGGCCGATCACGCAGCCATAGGCCCAATTTATGCAGAGCTGGACCAGGAAGTAGCGGCTGAGCCGGCGGGCTGCGTCGTCCATCGCGGAGGTCGTTCGGTGCAGATCGCCGGATCCGAACAGGCGGATCAGCCGGTCACGCAGGTCCTCTCGTTGCAGCAGGACGAAGATCGTCACGACCACGACGATGAACATGGTTGCGAGCGGGCTGACCACCGGCCCGACCACACTTTCGGCGATCGCAATGGGGGAGATGGAGGGCGTCTGGTTCTGTGCCGGCGCAGGTTGCGCGGCTGGATTGCCGGGATGCTGCGGTGCCGGCGGGTTGTGCAGGCCGACGCGTTGGCCGAGCTCCTGCAGTGCCGTCGAGAGGCGCCCGACGGTCATGTCGCGGATCGTCGTTATCTTCTGTTCGACGGTGGCTTGGTAGGCGGGGAGCTGGTCCGAAAGCTGGGCGATCTGCATGCCGATCAGCCCGGCCAGCGCGAGTATGACGCCGATTGCGACGACGACGGCGACGATGACGGATGGCACCCGGCCGAACCTGATCCTGTGCAGCAGGTTGACCAGCGGCGCGAGCAGGAAGCTGAGCAGCACGGCGAGGGTGACCGGGATCAGCACCTCGCGCCCGAAATACAGGCTGGCGACGATGACGACGGCCACCAGCAAGGCGAACATGGAGGTCAGGCCCGGCGTTTCCGCCGGCGGGACTTGCGTGGGGGGGACACGATCGGCAGGGGCCGGAAGCTCCGGCATTGGTTTCTCCACGTTCGATAAGGCCCGCCCGGAGGTCCTGTCCGGGGGCGAAAGCAGCCATGCTAAACCACCAGCGCGGGCTCGTGGTTGCCAAATGTGGACGATTGGGCGGGGAGCGGCGGGCTTTGCTGGCCGGGGCTGAGGGTGGCTTTATGCCCATCCGCGCGGACGGCGATGCTGCGTCCGTCATGCCCGCGAAGGCGGGCATCCAGGCGCGAGGCCACGAAATT
>DATDIC010000694.1:0-6673 GCA_036521275.1 Acetobacteraceae bacterium | reverse complement strand
ATATAAGCGTTGGACGGGATTGGCGAATTGATCGGCAAGGCATACGCCGGCCCCGCCAGCACCAGACCAAACAAGGCAAACAAAAGCTTTTTCATTCGAAAAGGCCTCCCTATTGTTAAGAGAACCCTAACCTGACGCGCATATTACACTTCGTCAAGACATATCTATCCCAGTTCAACCCGGCAGTGTATCTAATGCCCTCACGCCGGCAGCGGCAGTGGCACCCAGTGCAATCCCTGCTGGTCCTCGATCAGAACCAGGATGAACCCTCGCCGCTCGTTTCGCGCAGCGGCGATCCGTTGCCGCAGGTCGGACGATGATGCCACTGGCTGGCGATCGACATTCAAGATAAGCGACCCCGGCGCAACCCCCCGGTCGGCGGCGACGCTGTTTGCCAGCACCTCGTTCACGGCAACGCCCGCGTTCGGGGGCGCCGTCAGGCCAAGCTTGCGCCAGATATCCTCCGTGATGGGACCGACCACCAGTCCCAGATCCCCGCGCATCTCGGGCCCCTGCCGCGGGCCCTGCGGGAGGGCGATCTTCGTCGCCCCCTGATCAGCAGGCGCCTGGCCAACAACAACTGGCATCGCCAGCAGCGCCCCGTCACGCCAGACAGCGAGAACTATCGTGCTGCCGACGCCGCTCTCGGCGATATCCCGGTTCAGGATACGTGGCTCATCGGCCGCCTTGTCGCCAACCTTGAGAATGACATCGCCAACACTCAATCCGGCACGCGCCGCCGGCGAGTCGTTGCTGATCGCAACCACGATGGACCCTGCGAGCTTCGCCAGGCCGACAGCGGCCGCGATATCCGCGTTGACCGGTTGCACGTGCGCACCGATCCAGCCCGGGCTGAAATGGCCGTCGGCACGCAGCCGCTCAACCACGAACCGCACATCATTGGCCGGAATGGCATAGCCGAGCCCAACCGAACCGCTGTCCGCACTGGCGCTCAGCAGCGCCGTGCCGACCGCGATCACCTCTCCTTCCGCGTTGAACACCGGGCCGCCGGAGTTGCCGCGATTGAGGGGCGCATCGATCTGCATGAACGACGTGGATTCGCTTTGCGTCGTATTGCGGTCAACCGCGCTGACGATGCCCGACGTGACAGTGCCTTGAAGGCCAAACGGATTGCCGATCAGGAACACAGGATCGCCGGGCCGCATCTTGTCGCTGTCGCCGAACCTCGCCACTGGCAGGGGACGATCGGCATGAACCTGCAGCAGGGCGATGTCGCTCTGCGTTGCCGCCGCCAATACCGTGGCTCCCAGACGTGTCCCGTCATGCAGGATGACGGTGATATCCGCCGCATCCGCCACGGCGTGCCGATTCGTAACGATAATGCCGGACGGATCGATGATGAAACCAGCGGCCTCTGCCTTCTCCTGCTTGACGGAGGTATGGCTTTCCATGTTGCCGGCCACTGCGGGCGTTTTCTCGACGTTGGTGACGACGATGTTGACCGCCTCCGGCAGCACGGTGGCGATCAGGTCGGCCCCCGAAGCTGCGGGTTGAGCGCTCGCCGGTGATAGTCCCATGCCCACGGCAACAGCGAGCATGATGCCGGAGCGGCTCAGGCGCGAACGCGATTCGAGCATGCAAGCTCCCTTCCTGTGGGTTGTTTCATGGCGTTGCATCCGTTGCGACGTGAATAATACCAGGCCGCATTGAGGTGACCCATCCCCGTCAAGGCAAACGTGCGCGCTGGCCTGGATGGATCGAGAGTCTTCATCCGCGCGAACGGCCCACGTCCATGACGTTATTGCTTTCACCCGTTACGCTTCCGTCTCCTGGCGCGCCAGGCCATGGGTCTTCAGCAGGTGCCGAAGCTGGTCGTACGTAAGACCCAGGGCATCGGCGGCGCGCCGGCGGTTGAAGCGCGCGTCGGCCAGCGCATCACGCAGCAGCCCCGCTTCGAACGTGCGCACCGCATCCCGGTAATCCGTGCCGCCCGAAGATGGCCTCGCGGCCTCAGCCGTCGGAAACGCCGGGGCCGCAGACGGCCTGCCAAACGGATCCAGCACAAGCTCCTGCAGCGGCTGATCCGGCTGCGCAAGCCGGCAAACGCTGCGTTCGATGGCGTTGCGCAACTCGCGCACGTTGCCGGGCCAGGGATGGGTCGCCAGCGCCACCCTCGCCCCGGCGGAGAATCCGGCGAAATAGGGACGCTTCAACTCCGCCGTCATGCGGGTGGCAAAATGGTCGGCGAGCAGGTCGATGTCCTCGCGCCGCTCCCGCAACGGCGGCAGCAGCGCCACATCGAACGCCAGCCGGTCGAGCAGATCAGGCCGGAACCGGCCCGCCGCCGCCAGCGCCGGCAGATCGGCATTGGTCGCGGCGATGACCCGCACATCGACGGACAAGGTTTCGTTGCCTCCAACCCGCTCGAACGCGCCGTACTCGATCGCACGCAGGATTTTCTCCTGCACGGCAAGCGAGGCCGTGGCGATCTCGTCAAGGAACAAGGTGCCGCCGTCCGCCGCCTCGAACCGTCCGGCGCGGCGGCGAACAGCGCCGGTGAAAGCACCGGCCTCATGCCCGAACAGCTCGGAATCCAGCAGCGCCTCCGGCAGCGCCGCGCAGTTGAGCTTGATGAAGGGGCGATCCCAGCGGGGAGAGAGATAGGCAAGACGGTTGGCAATCAGCTCCTTGCCAGTGCCGCGCTCGCCGACGATCAGGATCGGGCGATCGAGCGGGGCAAGGCGCGACACATGAGCCAGCATCTCGAGGAAGACGGGGCTCTGGCCGACCGGGGTCGGAGGCGTGGCGGGAATGGCCATGTTTATCTGGTGGGATTTACCATATAATGGGACATTCCACCAGATACCCGGTCCACAGCATGCCAAAACAACGGATTCGGCGTTGGCACGCCTGATGCACCTCCCGACCCGAACCGGCGAATTCAAAGGGAACGACGCCATGGGCATTTTTTCGCGCCTCTCCGACATCGTGAACTCCAACATCAACTCGATCCTGGCGCGCGCCGAGGACCCCGAGAAGATCATCCGCCTGATCATCCAGGAGATGGAGGACACGCTGGTCGAAGTCCGTTCCAGCGCAGTACGGAGCATCGCCGAACGCAAGGAGCTGGAGCGGCGCGTCGCCTCGCTGAAGCGCGAGGAGGAGGAGTGGGAGCGCAAGGCCGAACTGGCGGTCACCCGCGGCCGCGACGACCTGGCAAAGGGCGCGCTGCACGCCAAGGCACGCGTGACCCAGGCTTTGACTGAGCTGGAAACGCAACTGACCCAGCTTGTCGAGGCGCTGAACCGGCAAAACGAAGATATCAGCAAGCTGCAGACGAAGCTGAACGACGCCAAGACCCGCCAGCGCGCGCTCATTGCACGCCATAAGACCGCAGCGAACCGACTGAAGCTGAAGACCAGGCTCTATGACGAGCGGATCACGGACGCGTTCGCCCGGTTCGAGCAGGTAGAGCGGGCACTCGACGAAGCCGAGGGCAAGGTGGAGGCGTTCGATATCGGCCGCCAACCCGAACTGCATGAGGAATTCGCCCGGATGGAGGCCGACTCGTCGGTGCAGGAGGCGCTGGACAAGCTGAAGGCCCGGCTGGGAAACCGCATCCCTCCGAACACCGCGCCGCAACCCGCGCGGGCCTGAGATGCACGTCATGGGCACGCTGCTGGGCATCCTGTTCCTGGTCGTCGTCGCGCCGATCTGGATCGTGGCGCACTACGCGACCCGCTGGCGCACCGCCCGCATGCTGTCAGGCGACCAGGAACGGGTGCTCGCCGATCTGTATGAAACCGCCCGGCGGATGGAGCAGCGCGTGGACAGCCTGGAACGCATCCTGGATTCCGAAGCACCGGGGTGGCGCGGCAAAGCCACCGCCGAGCCCTGGACA
Source organism: Acetobacteraceae bacterium (assembly GCA_036521275.1). Taxonomy (GTDB): domain Bacteria; phylum Pseudomonadota; class Alphaproteobacteria; order Acetobacterales; family Acetobacteraceae; genus DATDIC01. Next base: position 2,811 of record DATDIC010000694.1, on the reverse strand, counting down.
GGAGCAGCACAATGAGCGCGCCAGGTTGGGGCCGCCCAAACTGGAATCGCGGAGGCTGGAATCGCGGCCCATGGCGCGATCCCGGCGACCCATTGCGCGGCCGCTCGCCATGGGACCGCACCCGGGTCTTCCGCGACAAGGAGCGGGCCTGGATCGCCGGCGTCTGCGCCGGGATCGCCGACTACATGGGGACCGAGCCGATGCTGGTGCGGCTCGTTGCCGTGGTGTTCCTGATTTTCTTCTTCATACCAGCAATCGTTGCCTACGTCGCCTTCGCGCTGGTGCTGAAACCGAAGCCGCCGACGCTGTTTGCCAACGCGACCGAGGAATCGTTCTGGCGCGGCATGCGCGGTGATCCCGGCGGCACGCTGCACGGGCTGCGCGACCGGTTCGCCACGCTGGAACGGCGACTGGCACACGCCGAAGCCCTGGTGACGTCGGACGAATTCGAGCTGCGCCGCGGGTTCCGCGACCTCGGCGACGACCGAACGCGATAAGGGGGCGGCAATGTCGCTGATTCGCCTGCTGCTGAACCTGTTGTGGATCATCACCGGCGGCCTGTGGATGGCGCTGGCGTGGGTGGTCGCGGCGCTGATCATGGTCGTCACGATCATCGGCATCCCGTGGGCGCGCGCGGCATTCAACATCGCGTTCTACACGCTGCTGCCGTTCGGGCACCGCGCGGTGCGGCGCGAGCTGGTGACCGGCTACGACGATATCGGCACCGGCCCGCTGGGAATGATCGGCAACATCATCTGGTTCGTGCTCGCCGGCTGGTGGCTGGCGCTCGGCCACCTGGTCGCCGCGGTGCTGCTGGCGATCACCATCATCGGCATCCCGTTCGCCTGGGCGCACCTGAAGCTGACGGCGCTGGCATTGTGGCCGATCGGCAAAGTGATCGTACCGGACGAAATGCCGGCCCGCCGTATCTGGTAGCCCTCATCCCCCTCCCCGCGCGTCCACGCGGACGGCATACTGCCGACCGAGGGAGACGGGGGACGCAGTGGGCGCGGCCTGGAGCACGGTTCGGGTCACGCGGGGGATGCACGCGGCCCCGGTACGATGGAACTGGCAGCCCTGGCTGCTGCTGGCCCCGTCGCTGCTGTTCTTGTTCGCCTTCACCTACTGGCCGCTGATCCAGGTCCTGCAGCGATCGTTCGTCGACCAGGCCTTCGGCGGCGCCGCGAGCTGGGGTGTCGGCAACTACACGCGGCTGTTCGCCGATTCGCATTTCAGCCGCGCGAGCTGGAACAATCTGGTTTACGCCGCGGCCACCATCGTGCCGTCGGTGATCCTGGCGCTCGCTTTCGCGCTGCGGCTGCGCGAGACAACCTTGTTCACGATGACGCTGCGGACATTGGTCGTGCTGCCGCTGCTGATCCCGCTGGTGGCCGCTGCCGCGCTGTTCACCTTCGTCTTTCTGCCCGGCGAGGGTCTGCTCGACTGGTACCTGGCACCGCTGGGATTGCGCGCGGTGAACTGGCTCGGCTCGCCGACACTGGCGCTGGGTGCGGTGGCGGCGATCACGGTGTGGAAGAACACCGGTTATTACATGCTGTTCTTTCTTGCCGGCCTGGCCGGCGTGCCGGCGGAGCTGCTGGACGCCGCCCGCATCGACGGCGCCGGCGCCTTGTCACGGTTCCGTCACGTGACATTGCCAATGCTTGGCCCGACATTCGGGTTCGTGCTGCCGATGGCGCTCGCGAACGCGCTGGTGCAGGTGGATCAGGTGGTCACGGTAACGCAGGGCGGCCCTTCGGATTCCACCAACCTGCTGCTGTACTACATCTATCAGCAGGCGGAGCAGAACCACGACGCCGGGCTGGCGGCCGCGGCGACCGTCATCAGCGTCGCGGCGCTGCTGAGCCTGACCGTCGCCTCGCTGCGCTCGATGGAGCGCGGAATCCACTATGAATCGTAAGACAGCACAGGTTTCCAGCGGGCTGCTTGCCGCGGTGGCTGCGGCGATCTGGGCGGTACCGTTCGCCTGGATGGCAGTGGCGTCGTTGCGCCCCGGCGTGCCACCGGATATCGCCGCGCTATGGCCGCACGGAGAGCTGGGGCTCGGCAATTATGTGGATGCCTGGCAGAGCGGCGACTTTCCCACCTGGTATATCAACACCGTGCTCGTGTGCGCCGGAATCCTCGCGGTGCAGCTTGTCACCATCACGATGGCGGGATACGCGTTCGCGCGGATGCGCTTCCGCGGGCGCGACACGCTGTTCGTGTTGTTCCTGGTGCAACTTCTGCTCGTGCCCACGCTGCTGATCGCCCCCAACCTCACCACCATCGTCACGCTGGGGCTGTACGACCGCCTGGCCGGCATCATGGCGCCCTATTTCGCCTCCGCCTTCGGCGTGTTCCTGATGCGGCAGGCGTTCCGCGCCATCCCGCGCGATTTTGAGGAAGCCGCGATGCTGGACGGCGCCGGGCTGTTCGCGCTGATCCGCCACGTGCTGATACCGCTGGCACGGCCCAGCCTGGTCGCGTTCGCCATCGTCTCGGTCACGTTCCACTGGAACGAATTCCTGTGGCCGCTGATGGCGGTGTCATCGCCGAACAAGCAAGTGCTGACGGTGGGGCTGGCGTCGTTTGCCTCGGGCTCGGAAGCGGGCGGCGAATGGGGCGTGCTGGCCGCCGGCACCGTTCTGGTGGCCGGCCCGCTGCTGCTGTTGTTCCTGCTGTTCCAGCGGCGCTTCGTGAGTTCGTTCATGTTTTCAGGTCTCAAAGGATAGAGGGAGGCTCCATGCAGATCACTCGACGGGCCGCCGTGGGCGCGGCTGTCGCCATCTCGTCGGTCGGGATCGCAAC
>DATDIC010000693.1:0-4007 GCA_036521275.1 Acetobacteraceae bacterium | reverse complement strand
GACGCTGCTGGACCGTCAAGCCGCCGGACTCGATCGCATATGACGTGGCATCGGCGTGGCGGCCACCCACAAGGGGAGCGGTGGCATCGAGAAACTCCCGCACGCGGGCCACCACACGCGCGCCACGACGTACGTTGTACTCGGCGCCGCGGGCGGCCCCGTCATCGTCCGGGATTGCATCGGTGCCATAGAGCGCGTCATACAGGCTGCCCCAGCGCGCGTTTGCCGCGTTCAGCGCATAGCGCGCATTGGTTACTGGAACAACCAATTGCGGGCCGGCGATTTGGGCGATCTCGGGATCGACATTCGCTGTGCCGATGCTGAAATCGGCCGGCTCCGGCTGAAGATAATTGATGTCGCGCAAAAAGCCCTGATAGGCGTCGGGATCGAACTGCTTGCTGCGGTGTTCGTCGTGCCACTGATCGATCTGCTGTTGCAGCGCGTCGCGTCGCTCCAGCAACGCGCGGTTGGGTGGCGCGAATGCCGCGATCAGCTCGCCGAAGCCGCGCCAGAAGCGGGCGGGGTCGATGCCGGTGCCGGATGTCGCCTCATGTTCGATGAAGTCAGCGAGAATTTGGGCGACCCGCAGCCTGTCATGATCCACGTACTCCATAGGCGCGCCCCCTTTGCACTGCTGCCGACGCCCGGCGGGGGCGCGAACGCCTTCTGTCCCAGGTGATGGCTGTCCGCAAGGGCAGGCGGGTCAAACCTGGGTGGGTTCGGGCGGCAGCAGCTCGCGCAATGATCCCAGCCAGGGTTCGTATCGTTTCCAGCGTGCCAAAGATGAGCGATACACCGGCTGGCGCGCTTGCCACATGCTGGCGGTCTTGACCACGCGGCGGTTCTGCTCCGGCGCCAGGCAGGCCGGGTCCCATTCCAGGCCACAAAAGCCGATCAGCCGGCGCGTCTCCGAGTCCCGATCGGCGATGAGGGTCTCGTAGTCGACCTCGGTAAACCGGTCGCGCGGCAATACGGTGCGCCAATGTTCCATCAGTTGTTGATATTGCCGGTAATAAGTGACCAGGTCCCGCCGGCTGCTGACGAAGGCCTGGCGCATCTGGAAATTGGTGAAATAGATCGACAGGCAGGTATCCACCGGGTGGCGCCGGCAGTGAATGATTCGCGCCTTGGGGAAGGCAGCCAGAATCAGGCCGAGCCAAAGGAAGTTGAACGGCATCTTGTCGGTGATGCGCAGCGCCTGGGATGAAAAGCCGCGCAGGAGGGTGATGTATTCGGCGGCCAGGCCCTGGACGACATCGGCGGTGACCCCTTCAGGTCCGTGCCGGTCCATGACGGATGCATGGTTCATCCAGAACGGCAACTCGCCGGCACCGACCACGGATGGGTGACTGGAGACGATCGTTTCCACCAGGGTGGTGCCGGAACGTGGCATCCCGAGAATAAGCACCGGGGTTTCGTCGGTGCTGCCGGTCGCCGCCCGATCGGCGAAAAACTCCGGCGAGCACTGGTTCATGCTGATCGTGGCCAGTCGTTCGAATGCCTCACGCCGGAAGCCTGAAAAACGGTGACGAATGTGGTTGGCCGCATCGAAATGCGTCATCGCCAGTTCATACTCGCGCAGGTCATCGTGGCACTTGCCGATGGCGAAATGCAGTTCCATGCGCTGCGTCTCAGCGAGACCGGGGCGCTTCAGGAAGTCGATCATGGTGCCGAGGAACGGGCGATCGGATTCCGTGATCTTCCGGACCTGGGTGAAGGCGGTCATCGGCAGCACCTCGTTGGGTGCCAGCGTGATCGCTTTGGCATAATGGTCCGCTGCTGCATCGACGTCGCCGGTGAAAACGAGGATGTGGGCGAGCAGCATGAGTGCGTCGAGATCGCCGGGCGAGCGAGCGAGAGTACGGCGCAACAGATCCGCGGCCTCGGTGAATTTCTCTTGCAGGACCAGCAGTCTCGCTTCGCAGACCCGGCCGAGGGTGGTGCGGTTTCCGGCTGTCACGCCGCGCCGGAATGCGTCAGCGGCCTCGGCTTCACGGCCGGCGGCCTGCAGCAGGCAACCGAGCCGGCTGTACGCGTCGGTTAGTTTCGGATCCAACAGGACGGCGCGGCGGAATGCCGCGATGGCTGGCTCGTCCTCGGCGATGGCCTCCAGCGCCAGCCCAAGATGGTGATACGCGTCGGCATAGTCCGGTTTCAGCGCCGCCGCTTTCTGCAGGCTGGCGACTGCCTCCACGCGATTTTGGCACTTCAGCAGCGTCAGCCCGAGATCGAAATGGGCGCGCGGATCGGATGGATCCGCCTCCGTCGCGCGGCGCAACGGCAGGATCGACTCACGCAGCCTGCCGGCCTGGCGGAGGGCAACCGCCTGGGCGATCAATGCGCGCGCGGCACGCGCCTGACGGGGAGCGGGCTGATGTTTCCCGGCGCCCGGGTCGTTGGGCGTTTCCAGCGCGCGCTTGATGTCGTCGGTCATGGGCGTGAGCGCGTCGAGCAGGAACCCGGCAGGGTCGGTGGGTGGACGCTGCCTCGGCTGCACGACATGGGGTGCCGGCGCCGGTGTTGCGGTTACGCGCGCAGGCGTCGCTTCGCAGCAGTGCTTGAATTTCCGCCCGCTGCCGCAACTGCACGGATCATTGCGGCCGAGCTTAGGGCTCGTCATGAAATAACGGAATCAACCGTCATTCCCGCGAGAGCGGGAGTCCAGGCCGCCGCTGCTGGATTCCCGCTTTCGCGGGAATGACGAGATGACGCGGTTGTTTTCGAACGACCCCTTAGGGGTGCCGGCGGCGATTGAGATATGGACCGGGAGAGGCTCACGTAGGCACCTGTTTGCGTTGCATTCGCGCGAGATGCAGCTATGGCACGGGGGCGGCTGGCCAGCCACAACTAGAATGGCGGGAGCGCCAAGAAAAAGGGCGGCGCCATCGCGCCGCCCGAGCAAGCGAGTATGTCGAATCAGCCGGTCCGGTGTTTTCGCCGGCGCACCAGGCCCAGGCCGACGAGTCCGGTTCCAAGCAATGCCATGGAAACGGGCTCGGGCGTTTGTATCGGGCTCGATGCACCGAGAGTGATATTGTCGAAGGCGATGAAATTGGCTGCGCCCGAGAAGATGACCGACGTCGCCGTGCCGGCAAAAGCCACTCCGACCGGTGCAAACACGTTATACGGATCGGGAGTTGACGGGAGGGACAGGGAGGCCAGAAGCGTACCGGTTCCGCTGAGGCCGCTGAAGACGGAAACGCTGCCGGTGAACCCGACCTGGTCGGCATAGTAGAACGAGAAGCCGGTCTTGAAGCCGGCTGCCACGTTCATCACGTCGCCGGGACCGCTCAGGAAGAAGGCGACGGTGTGACCGGAGGGTGCGTTGGAGAAATTTCCGGTGCCCCCGGCTGCGGCGCTGATCAGGGCCAGCGAGTTGGCGCCGAAGGTGATCCCGTCGCTCGGTCCGGGGCCGGAGCCGCTTCCGCCGAAGCCGCCGTTGTAATAGTTGGCTATCGCCTCGCCGTTCCCCAGCCCTTCGAAGGTCAAGGTTACGACCGCCGCGCTCGCCTGTTCGGCCGCGAAGGAGAGGGCGGCGAAAGCCGCGGCTCCCAGCAGCGCTTTCTTAAAGCTCATTGTCATTCGGGACTTCCTCGTTTCGGATAGGTTATTGAGATGGTTGGTGTCGGTTCCGTATGGTTAACAAGGCAGAACCGTTAACGGATAGATTAACCGGATGTCAATTAAAAAGATTAACGATCGGATAGGGAGAGCCGTGGGGATTTGCCTCCCCAGGCCCTTGGCGACGGACGGGCCCGGCGGGCGAGGCGGTTCGGGATAGGGCGCGGCGTGCCGACCTGCATGAATCGGCTTATTTGAGGCTCTTCAGGGCCGTGCGTTTGTCATTTCCGGGGGAAGCGAGAATCCTGGCTAACCAATTGGAAGTGCGGGGAGTTTTGGCTGGATTCCCGCTTTCGCGGGAATGACGGATGTTTCCGGGGAATACGGATGTTTCGGGGGAATGAGGGACGTTTCGGGAGGTGAAGGATATACGTTGGGATGACGGC
>DATDIC010000692.1:0-5271 GCA_036521275.1 Acetobacteraceae bacterium | reverse complement strand
TATGCATCACCGTCGGGAACGTATCGTTGGACGACTGGCTATGGTTCACGTCGTCATTCGGATGGATGGGCTTCTTCGATCCCAGCACGCCGCCCGCAAGCTGGATCGCCCGATTCGAAATCACCTCATTGGCGTTCATGTTGGTCTGCGTGCCCGAGCCGGTCTGGAACACCACCAGCGGGAACTCGCTGTCCAGCTTGCCGTCGATCACGTCCTGCGCGGCGCGCACGATCAGCTCCACCTTCGCCTTCGGCAGTTGACCCAGCTCCTGGTTCGCCAGCGCCGCCGCCTTCTTCAGCAGCCCCAAGGCCCGGATGACCGGCCGCCCCCACTTGAACCGCTCGACCCCGATCGGGAAGTTCAAATGAGAACGCTGCGTCTGCGCTCCCCACAGATGCTCCGCCGGCACCTGTACGTCGCCGAGCGCATCCTCTTCCACGCGGTATGCGGCACTTTCAACCATGGGCACATCCTCCGAAGCGGCAAGGGCATTCGCCGGTCATATAGCACATGCTCGCCACGTGACATCGCGCGCTCACTGGCGTTTTCCCCGCACCCGTCCTACCCCGAACCGCGGAGGAGCACATGGACCCACACGCCCCCGAAGCCCAGCACACCGAAATCCGCGAGGAGGTGCGCAAGCTCTGCGCCCGCTTTCCCGGCGAGTATTGGCGCAAGCTGGACGTTGCCCGCGCCTATCCCACCGAATTCGTCCACGCCCTCACCGAAGCCGGCTACCTCGCCGCACTGATCCCGGAAGAATACGGCGGCGCCGGCCTGCCGCTGTCCGCCGCCGCCGCCATCCTGGAAACTATCCACGCCGAGGGCTGCAACGGCGCCGCCTGCCATGCGCAGATGTACATCATGGGCACCATCCTCCGGCACGGCTCCGAGGCCCAGAAGCGCGCCTACCTCCCCAAGATCGCCACCGGCGAGTTGCGCCTGCAGGCATTCGGCGTCACCGAACCCACCTCCGGCACCGACACCACCGCGCTCCGCACCTTCGCCCGCCGCGAAGGCGATCATTACATCGTCAACGGCCAGAAAGTCTGGACCAGCCGGGCCGAGCATTCCGACCTCATGCTGCTGCTCGCTCGCACCACGCCGCGAGAGCAGGCGCGCTCGCGCACCGAGGGCCTATCCACTTTCATCGTCGACATGCGCGAAACCGTCGGTCACGGCATGATCATCCGTCCCATCCGTGCCATGATGAACCACAACACCACCGAGATCTTCTTCGACAACATGAAGGTTCCGGCAGCCAATTTGGTGGGCGAGGAAGGCAAGGGCTTCCGCTACATACTGGACGGCATGAACGCCGAGCGGCTGCTCATCGCCGCCGAAAGCATCGGCGACGCCAAATGGTTCACAACGAAATCAGTCGCCTACGCCCAGGAACGGCGCGTCTTCAACCGCCCCATCGGACAGAACCAGGGCGTGCAGTTCCCCATCGCCCGCGCCTACGCCCAAATGCGCGCGGCCGAACTGCTGGTCCACGAAGGCTGCCGCAAATTCGCCGCCGGCCTTCCCTGTGGCGAACAGGCCAACATGGCCAAGCTGCTCGCCGCCGACGCATCCTGGGCGGCCGCCGAGGCCTGCATCCAGACGCATGGCGGCTTCGGCTTCGCCGAGGAATACGACGTCGAACGCAAATTCCGCGAAACCCGCCTGTACCAGGTCGCGCCAATCAGCACCAACCTGATCCTCTCTTACATCGCCGAACACGTCCTCGGCCTGCCGCGCAGCTATTAAGGACCAGTTACCGCCTCTTCCGCCTGGGGGGGGGAATCATCACCTTGACTGCACGAACCCGACCGTCAGCCCGCCCCAGAACGCGCCCAGGATGCTGCCCATTCCGCCGAGCACCACGCCGGAATACATGATGATGACGTAATCAAACCGACGAACGGCGTGAACGACAGATAGTCGCCATCAATCCTGCGGCAACGCTGGTGATCGCCGCGCCCACTCCGAAGGTGATGCGGTGGGGGCGATCGACATCGATCCCCATAGGTTGCAGCGATGGGGCCGATCATGAAGGCGTGTGCGGCCAGTGGGGTGAGTACGCTACGCGGCGACGATCCGAATATGATCAGGCCGGTAGCGACCGCGTTCAGCACGCTTTCGATCAGGACGTCCGTCCGGCCTCCCCGCCGTTTTGTTCCACCTTCAGCCAGCGAGACTATGAATGTAAAGGCGGGCGTCGACCCGTTCAGCGATGCTCTGCCGCGCAGCCGGCGACACGTCGCGGCAGATATGATCCCAGGATCGCCGCTATCTGACAGGCACTGAGATGACGAGCAACCCGCGCCGGCTGGCGATGGATGTTGATCCGCAGTACCCCGCCACCGGCAAGATCGAGCCTGACCATGGCGAGATGTCCAAACGGCATAGCGGGCCGCGGCAGCCCGGCTCCTACCGCCGCAACCTGCTGCCGGTACAACGCCGCCAACTCCGGTGTCTGCGAATGATACATACCGATGGCGGTGAACCAGTTTCCGCCGGCAACACCGTCATGCAACTGACGCAGATACCGGGCCCCGTACTCGGCGTTGGCAACCGGGTCGAACGCCTCGTCAAGGTCACGAAATGCCGTCGGGTGCATGCGCAGATCGACCTGCATGCAACCGACATCGAGGAACGTGACCGTGCCCGAGTCCAATGCCTGGCGCGACCAGGCGACGGCCTGGTCTTTGGTCGCAAAGAAAATCCCCTGTCCATCGGCATCGACCGTCCACGGCCAGGGTTCCAGCGTACCCGACGAGGTTGACCGGCCACTTTCGACTTTTGCAATCACTGCCAGCAATCCCGGCGGCGTGGCCTGATGCTGCTGAGCGGCGGCGACGGCGTCCAGGCACATGTCAAACGGGGAGTGTTGCGATCCCGCGTCAGCGTGGCTCGCTGCAAACGAAATTGCAACCAACAGCAGCGCGTTGAACAACCACCGCAACCGGATCATCCGGGCCACGCGGTTTCCCATCGATCCGCATGCGCCACCTCAGTCACAGGCCGTCGCGTCAGGGGGCCGAATTTGTCGATCGGCCAGCCTATCGGCATCAGCGCGTATGTATCGACCTGATCCGGGATGCCAAGCAGCGCCTTCACTTCATCCTCAAAGCGCAGATGATTGGTGGTCAGCACGGTGCCCAATCCCAGCGCACGGCAGGCAAGCAGGATGTTCTGCACCGCCGGATAGATGCTGGCGCCGCGAATACGTTCCATGTAGGCGAGTTCCTGATCGTATCGGGCGACGACGGAAGCCGGCAGGGCGTCGGGTAGCGGCATGGACGGGGGACGGAGGCAAGGCACCAGGATCACCGGCGCGTCGCCCATGTGGTTCCACAGGTGCACGCCGGACGCCATGAAGCGCGCGTATTGCGCCTCCGTCAGATGGGGCGGCCGCCCGCGGGCTGCGTACACTGCCTCAGCAATGTCGGACGCTTTGCGGTAAATGGCGCCGAGCCGTCGCCGCAGTGTCGCGTCGCGTACGACGACAAACCCCCAGCCTTGCGCATTGCCGCCGGATGGCGCGCGGATCGCGGCATCCAGGACGCGGGTGATCAACTCCTCCGGCACCGGGTCCGGCTTGAACCGGCGGAGTGAGCGGGCCGAATAGATGATGTTGAAAAACTCTGAGTCGGACATCGCGGCTCCTACAGATCGGCAATCCTTATCCATGCCGCGATGCACCCGGCAACGACCGCCCCGACAACACTGGCTGCGACGCCATCGTACCCCAGCTCGTGCTCGATGCCGATCCATAGTGCCAGCACGCAGATGCCGACCGCCACCCCGCCGATCAGGCTGGCTCGTCCACGCCTCCGTCTGCTGGCCGGGAAATCCGGCATCGGCTTATTCTGCTGGCGTCGCCGCGTGCAGATGGCCAACGTTTGGATCGTCGATGCTGTTGCGGACCCGCTTCAGGCCATGCACCACGTATCGCCGGTCGTAGCCGTTGAACACGTGGCGCAGCAGTCCGCAGTTCAGGTCCGATGTGCTGAAGAACCAGTCGGCGATCGGGTAGGTCAGATTGAAGTTCCGCTCCATCATGATCGACGTGTTGTGGTGGGCGATGTGATGCCGGCGGATGGAGTTCACCAGCGGAATGTGGCGGACGATCCGATCATCTTTCACGTGACAGCAATAGTGGAACAGCTCGTAGTTCAAATAGAGCGCAACATTGGTGATCAGCAGCAGCCAGCCGGCATCGCGCAAGCCGAGCAGCATCAGGATGGCGGCCGGCGGGATGGAAAGCCCGATGAACGCGACCAGCGCATAGGGCGGAAAGAACACGATACGGAAGTCGCGGGTGTTGTCGAAGCTCGGCTCCAGATCGGTGAAGAACTGATGATGCGCCAGCGTGTGCCGCCGGTAGATACCCATGAAGCCGGGCACTGGCCGGTGCATCACGTAGCGGTGGATCCACCATTCGAACGTGTTGGCGATACAGAACGATGCCGGCACGACCAGCCACTCGTACCAGGCCGGATGACCCACGTGCCGGGCGCAGTACCAGATCGCCGCCAGGCCGATCACGCTGATGAGCACCACATGTGCCCAGCCCGAGTAGGCATCGGCAATTCGTGCCCTGAAATCGGCCCGAAACGCCTGCTGACGGCGCGTCATGCGTGCCACATCCATGGGAGGCCCTCCGCAAGTCCAGATAAGAATATTTTGCCACTACCCGCCGCCAAGACCAAATCGGTCAGTGTGCGCCGCAGCATTCAGGCGGCACGTTGCGATTTGCGATGCCCTATTGCACGCCTGGGCCCGCCGATACCACCTTCCTGACGGGCTTGCCGGTCTTCCGGCCTGGCCCGGAGGGACGTTTTAGATGGATATCGGCCTCGCGCACGCCGCCACGACGCTGGAAAGCCGCTTCGTCGATCTGGATACACCCGTACTGCTAAGTGGGGTGCAGGCGATGGTACGCCTGCTGCTGGAACAGGCGCGCCTGGATCGCGCCGGATCACGCCATACGGCAGGGTTTGTGTCTGGCTATCGCGGATCGCCGCTGGGCGGACTGGATCAGGAGCTGTGGCGCCGCCAGAAGCTGCTGACCGCCCACGATATCCGTTTCCAGCCCGGCGTGAACGAGGATCTCGCCGCGACCATGCTGTGGGGCGCTCAGCAGATCGACGCGTTCCCCGGCAAGAAGTTCGATGGCGTGTTCGGGATGTGGTACGGCAAGGGCCCCGGGGTCGATCGGTCCGGTGACGCACTGCGCTGCGCCAACATGCTCGGCACATCCGCGCTCGGCGGGGTACTGGC
>DATDIC010000691.1:0-2933 GCA_036521275.1 Acetobacteraceae bacterium | reverse complement strand
AACCAGGCGGCGTCGATCGGCGCGTCTTTGGAATGCACCCAGCCAAGCGCGATCACCCCGCCGAGCGTGTAGCCGTAGGCGGCGGAGGTGACCTCGCCGGTACCGTCGGCGCCGTTGAGGACGAGTTCGCCACCCCAGGCGGGAGGAGCCTCCGGGTCGTTGGAAAGGAAAGCGATTAGGCGGCGATGCAGGGGGGCCTCGGCGCTGCGCAGCAGGGCGTCGCGGCCGATGAAATCCGTGGCTTTGTGTGGCTTTACCGCGAAACCGAGGCCGGCTTGCCAGGGTGTGTCCTCTGGCGTCAGTTCGCGGCCCCAGGCGCGATAGGCTTTCTCCAGCCGCAGTGATTCGATGGCGTAGTAGCCGGCGTCGCGCAGGCCGAATTCGGCGCCGGCGGCGGCGAGCGTGTCGTACACGGTGACCGCGAGGTCGGTCGGCACGTAGAGTTCCCAGCCGAGCTCACCGACATAGCTGCGGCGCGCGGCCCAGCAGGTGGCGTAGCCGATACCGATCTGGCGCACCGCGCCGAACGGAAAGGCGCGCGCGCCGAGGTCGGCGTCGCTGACCGCGGTCAGCAGCGCGCGGGCGTTTGGGCCCATGACGCCGATCACCGCGTAGGCGGAGCTGACATCGGTAAGCACCGCCCGCGCGTCGTGCTGGATGTGCTCGCGGATCCAGTGGGCGTCGCGCACCGCCTGCGCGGTGCCGGTGAGCAGCAGGAAGCTGTCGTCGGCCAGGCGGGCGACGGTGAGATCGGATTCGAAGCCGGCGCGTTGGTTGAGCATGGGCGTGTAGATGCTGCGGCCGGGCGGGATCGCCATGTCGTTGGCGCAGAGATGCTGCAGGACGCGCTCCGCGTCGCGGCCTTGCAGCAGCAGCTTGGCGAACGAGGTCATGTCGAACAGGGCGACGGATTCGCGGCAGGCGCGGTGTTCTTCCCCGACGGCGGCGAACCAGTTCTGGCGGCCGAAGGAGTAGGCGGTTTCGCGCGGGCTGCTGGGCTGGGCGAACCAGTTGGCACGCTCCCACCCCATCTTGGAGCCGAACACGGCGCCCTCGGCGGCGAGGCGGTCGTAGAGGGGGGAGCGGCGGAGCGGGCGGGCGGAGGCCAGTTCGCGATTCGGCCAGGGCATGGCGTAATGCAGGCCGAGCACTTCCTTCACACGGTCGCGCAGCCAGCGTTGGTTGCCGTTGAAACGGGCGAAGCGCCGGATGTCGACCGGCCACAAATCCTGGGTGGATTCGCCGGCGATGATCCATTCGGCGAGGGCGGCACCGGCGCCGCCGGCGGAGGCGATGCCCATGGAGTTGAAGCCGGCGGCGACGAAGACGTTGCGGGTTTCCGGGGCGGCGCCGAGGATGAAGTTATTGTCTGGCGTGAAACTTTCGGGGCCGTTGAGGAAGCTCTTGATCTCCGCGGTTTCCAGGCACGGCAGGCGGATGAGCGCGTTCTGCATCAGGATGTCGAACTGGTCCCAGTCGTCGGGCAGGAGCTGGAATTCGAACGGGTCGGGGATGCCGTGCATGCCCCAGGGCTTGGCATCGGGCTCGAAGCCGCCCATCAGCAGGCCGCCGACTTCTTCCTTGACGTAGATGTAGCCGTCCGGGTCGCGCAGCACCGGCAGGTCCGGGTACACGCCGTCGATGCGGCCGGTGACGATGTACATGTGCTCGGCGGAGTGCAGCGGGATGGTGACGCCGCACATCTGGCCGACGGCGCGCGACCATTGGCCGGCGCAGATGGCGAGCTGGTCGCAGGTGATGCGGCCCTGGTCGGTGAGGACGGCGCGGATTCCGGTGCGGTCGTGCTCGATGCCGGTGACGCGGGTCTGTTCGAGGATGCGGGCGCCGCGGTTGCGGGCGCCGCGGGCGAGCGACTGGGTGATGTCGGCGGGGTTGGCCTTGCCGTCACCGGGGAGCCAGACGGCACCGTGCAGGTCGTCGGTGCGCATGAGCGGGAATTTGGCGGCGGCTTCGGCGGGGGATAGCAGGTGCACCTCGACGCCCTGGGCGCGGGCGGAGGCGGCGGTGCGGCGGAGTTGCAGCATGCGTTGGCCGGTGCGGGCGACGGTGATGGAGCCGCATTGCTTCCAGCCGGTGGCGAGGCCGGTTTCGGCTTCCAGGCCGGCATAGAGTTGGGTGGAGGCGCGGATCAGGCGGGTGAGGCTGGCATGGGAGCGGAGCTGGCCGACGAGGCCGGCGGCGTGCCAGGTGGTGCCGCAGGAGAGGCGGCCCTGTTCGAGCAGGACCACGTCGGGGCAGCCGAGGCGGGTGAGATGGTAGGCGAGCGAGCAGCCGACGATGCCGCCGCCGATGATGACGGTGCGGGCGTGGGTGGGGAGTTGGTGGGGCATGGGGGTGCTGCGCGTGGTGGTGGGCTGGTGAGACAGCACATTTTCGGGCATGATACAACATTATGCGGCATAATGGGGCCGCCGTTGATGGTTCGGAACAGGGTTCACACGGAGGACCACGGGAGGACACACGGAGAATCACGGAGCATCGCCATGCCGCTGGACGACGCGGTGATCGGATTCGCAATCCAGTTCAGCGGCAGCTTGGATATCGGCTTCCGAGCCGACCTTGTCGCCGCCCAGGGGTCGGTCTGTTACCGAACTTCAACACGCTCCGGCTGCAAGACGGGTTGCGACGCTTTGTAATGTACCGACTCCGTGGCTCTCCGTGCAGCCCTCCGCGCCCTCCGTGTTATACTGACCATGATCCCGGCCGCCGGCAGCGATTTCCAGTCAGGCGAGATCTGCTCTATCAGCGTTGTCGACGTGTCGGGAGCCAAAGAAGGTGTTGCGCTACGCGATCATAATGCTCGTCGCGTTGGGTGTGGTGCCAAGTCTTGCGGCAGGCTGGAGCGAGCACTGGACGGCGACGAGCAATACGGCAATTTCCATCACCGGAGACGTGACGCTCTACAGCGACCG
>DATDIC010000690.1:0-6180 GCA_036521275.1 Acetobacteraceae bacterium | reverse complement strand
CATCGCGCAGGTGCTCCGCGGCGCGCGCCGGATCGTACGTGTCATCCGGCGGAACAAAGCTCGTGTAACCATCGCGTCCGTACACCGGACGCTTGATGCCGGCCAGTATCCCGAACTGCTGCCCGGCTTCCTGCACCGTGTACAGATTGAGCATGTGCAGATAGCCCACCCATCGGTCGGGCTGGTACATCCACTGCGGAAACTTGCGCGGCGTCAGTTTCTGATAGGTGTCGCCGGTACCGCACCAGCGGACGTCCAGGCCCACCATGACGACGCGCGGATCGGGATGGGCGCGGCGGAACACGTCCATCAGGCTGACCTGCTCGAACACCGTTGCGTCGTTCATCGCCAGGTTGGCGAAATGCGCCGAGAATGCGGGATCGAGCACTGCCGGCCGCAGCAGCCGGCTAGTCGAGGTGCCGAATACCGCGCTGTCGAAGCGTGCCGATCGCGCCAGCGCCGGAAACGAGAAGCGGGCGTCGGTCGCCACCGGCCAGCGTTGCGCCGGTGGCGACAGCGGCAGCGTATCGAACGGATCGACCAACACCACGAAGCCGTAGATCACCCCGATCGCCAGCAACGCCGTGCCGACGGCGGCAAGAAAAAACCGCCGCCACGGATTGGCCGGATGCGCCCGGTCAGAACTGGAAATAAATGAAAACATTCGGCAGCCGCCCACCGACGAGCAGCACCAGATACGCCAGCCCCGCCCCAGCCGGCACCGCCAGCCACGGGTTCGGCCGCAACCAGTTCGAGCACACTTCCTGGCTGGTCGGGCCGAGCATCGCAACGGCCGCACCCGCCACCAGCGCGGCGACATACTCCCGATCGAGCCACAGCCCGCCCAGACCATGCAGCCCGAGCATCGAGCCGAACATGCCGCCGGCGGTGGTGAAACTGTCGGAGCGGAACAGCACCCAGCTCGCCATCACGAACAGCAGGGTCACCAGCCACGCCGCCATGCGCGGCAGGCGTACGCCGCGCCCCTGCCACAGATGATTGAACGCCAGCGCAGCGCCGTGCAGCCCGCCCCAGACCACAAATGTCCAGTTCGCCCCGTGCCACAGCCCGCCCAGCAGCATCGTGACGATCACATTGGCCGCCTGCCGCGCCGGGCCGCACCGGTTTCCCCCGAGCGGGATGTACAGGTAATCGCGCAGGAAGCGCGACAATGTCATATGCCAGCGGCGCCAGAAATCACGCACCGAAAGTGCTCGATACGGCGCGTCGAAGTTGAACGGCAACCGCAGCCCGAACATCCGCCCCAGGCCGATTGCCATGTCCGAGTATCCGGAAAAATCGAAATAGATCTCCAGCGTGTACGCGGCGCAGGCGATCCACGCCTCGGCTGCCGTCAGCGGTGTGGTGGCGGCCTGACGGAACAGCGGATCAGCTACCATCGCCAGCGTGTCGGCGAACGCAACCTTCTTGGCCACGCCGATGACGAACAGGGCAAAACCGCGCGACAGATTCTCCCACACCTCCGGCCGGCGTGGATTGGCCGCGAACTGCGGGATGATCTCGTTATGCCGCACGATCGGCCCGGCAATGAGCTGCGGGAAGAACATCACGAACATGCAGAAATCCAGCAGACCGTACATGTGCCGGTCGCCCCGCCGCAGGTCCATCAGATACGAAATCTTCTGGAATACGAAAAAGCTGATCCCCAGTGGCAGGATCAGGTGCCAGGCAGTCCAGCTCTCACCCAGCACCCCGTAATACGTGCCGCGCAGGAAATCAGCGTATTTGCACACCGCCAGCACGCCGAGATTGAGCGCCACCCCCAGCAGCGGGATGAACCGCAACGGGCGCGCCCCGTACCAGCGCGCGATCAGCCAGTTGGCGAGCGTCAGTCCCACCAGCAGGGGGACGAACCGCACATCCCACCAGCCATAGAACACCAGCGACGCGACGACGATCAGCACCTGCCGGGCGGTTCGCCACCCGGCCAGCAGGTAGTAGAGCACCAGCACCAGCGGCAGGAAGCCGCAGATGAAGACCTGCGAGTTGAACAGCATCCGGCCGGCGGCTTACTGGTCGAGCGTTTCCAGCAGGCCGGCCATCAGCGCGGCACGCGGCGCCAGCTCGCGCCAGACGATGTGCTCGTGCGTCGCATGCGCGCCAGCACCGGAACACCCCAGCCCGTCCAGCGTCGGGATGCCCATCGCCGCGGTGAAGTTGCCGTCCGATCCGCCGCCGCGATGCTGCTTGGGCAATGTGATGCCGACATCCGCCGCGATTGCCCGCGCCTTCTGGTACAGCGCGGAAATACCCGCGGTCTCGGCGAACGGGGGCCGATTCATGCCGCCTTCCACAGTTACGCGGCAGCCGGGCGTGCGCGGGGTAAGCGAAAACAGGGCGGCTTCCATCATCGCGCCGTCCTCGATCGAGTTCACCCGCAGATCGATCTCGCAGCCCGCTTCCGAAGGGATCACATTCGGCCGCGTACCGCCCCACACCGGCGCCGCGTTCAGCGTGATGCCGCGTTCGATATCCACCATGCCGTGAATCGCCTGGATCTGGTGTGCCAACTCCACGATGGCGGACGCGCCGTCCTGGAAATTGCCGCCGGCGTGTGCACCCCGCCCCTGCACGCGCAGCACGAACCGGCCGACCCCCTTGCGCGCGGTCACGCACGCCCCGCCGGTGCCGGCCGGCTCCGGAATCAGCACGAAATCCGCCGCCGCCGCCTCGCGTTCGATCAAGTCACGGCTGGTCGGGCTGCCCACCTCCTCATCCGGGGTCAGCAACAGCACGATCGGCCGGCGCGTCGGCACATTCTGGCGCAGGATCGAGCGCACCGCGTGCAATGCCATGAAGCTGCCCGCCTTCATGTCATAGATGCCGGGCCCGTGCGCCTTGTCCCCGTTTACCCGGAACGGCATGCCGCTCAATGTGCCGCTTGACCACACCGTATCCAGATGGCCGGCGACCAGTACCGCGCGGCCCTCGCCAGGCGTCCGGGCAATCAGATTGTCGCCGAACCCGTCCCGCCCAGGAATCCGGGTCAGCTCGGCGCCGGCCCGCGCCAGCTCCGCCTCCGCCATGTCCATCAGCCGGTTGACCGCGCCGGGATCCGTGGTCGGTGTCTCCAACCTCACCCAGCCAGCCAGCTCATCCAGCAAATCCTCGGAGCGACCGACATCGGTCTGGGGCATCGATCCATCCCGTTTCCATGAGTGCGAGCGGGCCGGTCTTTGCTCTCAAAGCGACAGCTTGTCCACGGACCTCTGCGTGTCCCTGCACCCGCACGGCGTTGCCCTCTATTGCACGTTGCCGTCCGTTACAGAAAGAAACACATCAGAGTTCGGCCAGCGATGCCGGAGCACGGCTGGCGAGCATCGCGATTTTACGCGAAGCTGCCGGGCCGCGTGGCACATCGCCGCGCGCCGCGTGCGGGCAGGCGACCGAAGGATCGGGGACGACATGGCATTGAAACGCATGGTGCTGCAGATCGGCATGGGCACCGACATACGCGGCGCTGACCCCACCAAAGCGGCCGTGCGCGCACTGCGCGACGCGCTTTGGCACAACGGGCTGAGCGTGGCCGACGCGCTCGGCCTGCCGGTCGATGCGATGCAGACGGAAATCATCATCGGCGTGCCCCGGCCGGAGCAGGTCGATCATGCCGCCGTGCTGGCGGTGCTGCCACACGGCACCGGAACTGTGCGGGTGGAGGAAGGCGGCCTCGCCATCCCGAACGACGCGGGTACGAACACCACGCTGATCGCGCACGCGGCGGCGATCGTGCGGCTCGACATACGGGAAGGCGCCAAACCGTGAACCGCCGCGTCATCCTAGAGCTTGGCAGCGGCAACGACCTGCACGGCGGCGACTACACCAAGGCGGCGATCCGCGCGGTGCAGGACGCGATCCGTCACAGTTCCTTGAGCATCATCCGCTCGCTCGGGCTCGACGCCCGAACCATGCAGGTCGAGGTCACGATCGGCGTCCAGCGCCCGGAGTGCGTCGATGCGGAGGCGGTGAAATCCTCCCTCCCGCATGGAACGGTAACCGTTCGCGTTGTGAAGGGTGGCCTGGACGTGCCCGACGAGACCGGCACCGACGTCGCGGTGATCGCCAGTGCGGCCATTTCGGTAAGAATGCAACTACCTCCACATGACGGTTGAACGGCCGACGCCCCCCTGCCGAAGCGACGGCCCTCGCAGCGGCCCGATGTCCCGGCCCCTGGCGGGCTGGGTGCTTGGTTTCATTTGGCGGTTTCGGGGATAGGCTTCCGGGTGCCACGGCCGGATTCGTAGAGACCGTCGCAGGTTGACTGCCTGACGCATGAACAATAGGACATCGGACCGGACCGGCCGTCGCGAACGGAACCCCGCTTGAAACACTTGAACCCCCTGTAGCAAGGCGGTGAACATGAGCCGTTTAAGCAACAAAGTGGCAATAGTAACAGGCGCATCCAAAGGCATCGGGAGCGGGATCGCAACGGCGTTGTCCGCCGCCGGTGCGCGCGTGGCCGTGAACTACACCTCCGACCGGAATGGCGCCGAACGGGTCGTTCAGGCGATCCGCAACAGCGGGAGTGAGGCGATCGCGGTCGCAGCCGATGTGTCCAAGGCCGCGGATGTCGCGCGGCTTTTCAAGGAAGTGGATGCCGCGTTCGGAAAACTCGACATCCTGGTCAACAACGCCGGCGTGTTTCGCTTCGGCGCGCTCGCGGATATGACCGAGGAGAGTTTTCACGCCCACTACAACATCAACGTGCTCGGCTCGATGCTCACAGTGCAGCAGGCAATCAAGCGGTTCGGCGCCGAGGGCGGCAGCATCATCAATCTCAGCTCGATCGCCGGCTCGCATCCGGTGGCGGGAGCCGTGCTTTACTCCTCCACGAAAGCGGCCATCGAAGCGGTGACCAGGGGGTTGGCGCTGGAACTGGCGCCCCGCAAGATCCGTGTCAACGCCATCGCTCCCGGCCATACCGAAACCGAAGGCAATATGACCGCGGGGACCTTCGAGGGCGGCGCCGGCGCCGTCCTCGCTGAGAAGACACCGCTTGGCCGGCTCGGTCGCGTAACCGATATCGCGCCGCTGGCAGTGTTCCTGGCATCGGATGAATCAGCTTGGATCACCGGAGAGGTCATTCGAGCCTCAGGCGGCCTCGTTGTGGCGACCTGATACCAGCATCCAAGGGCCGACTGGTATGGGCGCAGGTTTGCCGCCGCGGTTGCGTACGAAATCAGTAATTCCCCCGAGTGCCCTCGGGCCGCCGGTATGAGTGATGCCGAAGCGTGACAACCTTGCCGCGACCGCGTCGCGTTAGGGAGACCCACCGATCGATCTTGATCGGCGCGTCGATGATCAGTATCGCCATCGCCTTCGCGCTTGATGTCGGAGCAGTGGCTCGCGAGATGCCCACAGCCGCGCCCCTCGGTCGATGGACCACGGCGAACCGTGGCGGGGTGATCGAAATCGGCTGGTGCGGCGCGACCCTGTGTGGCCGGATCGTCGGCATCGCGAGGTTGCCAGGTGAGCCGATCCCCACGGATTACCAGGGCCGTTCCCAATGTGGCCTGACCATCATCACGGATGAAAGCCCGACCCGGGATGGCACCTGGCTGGGCCACATCACCGATCCGCGCAGCGGGAAGAAGTATCAGGCGGAACTCTGGGTGGACGATGCCGGCCGCCTTAAACTGCGCGGCTTCGTCGCTGTGCCTCTGCTGGGTGAAACCGAGACCTGGCGTCGTTTTACTGGTCGCTTGACCGCCGACTGCCGCGTGGTTTGACAGGACCAATTGAGGGTGACCGACGTTCGTCATTCCCGCGAAAGCGGGAATCCAGCCAAACCCTCGGAATTTCCTGGGCTTGCGCGGGGTCCGCTACAGCCGTTCAGCCTGCTGTCTCGGCTGCGCGAATTCGGTCATGCACGTTGCAGGCGCCGACGCCGGATCGCGCGCGCTGGCTGAATCATTGAGACGCGAAACTTGTCTCCGAGGATCAGCAGTCGATCGCCCGATCCGGTCCCGGTGGCATGTGCATCACTCCTGATGCGCTATTCGTTGATCTCGGGCTCCACGAGCTGTGCCAGGTTCCGCAGCGAGTCCTGCCAACCGAGATAACAGGCCTCGGGTGGAATTACGTCCGGCACGCCTGCCTGCACGATATCCAGCTCGGTGCCGACCGATACTTTCCTCAGCGCCACCGTCACCTGCATCTCGC
>DATDIC010000689.1:0-4316 GCA_036521275.1 Acetobacteraceae bacterium | reverse complement strand
GCGATCGAGATGGTGGATACCAGGGCGGTATCCTTGAATAGCGAAATGAAGTAGTTGCCAACGGGTGGGATTACGATCCGGATTGCCTGCGGCAGCACCACCAGGGCCATGGTGTAGGCGTGGCGCACGCCCAGCGCGTCCGCTGCCTCCCACTGGCCGCGATCCACCGCCAGAACGCCGGCGCGGAATACTTCGGACAGGTAGGCGCCGTAGTTGATCGCCAGCCCCAGGATCCCCGCGGCCCGCGGCGGCAGTTTCAGGCCGATGAACGGAAACACATAGTAGATGTAGAACAGTTGCAGCAGCAGCGGCGAGCCGCGGATGATCTCCACGAATGTGGCTGCCGGCCAGCGCAGCGCATTGCGCCGGCTCAGCCGGCCCTGCGCCAGGGCGAGACCAATGATCAGCGCCAGCACCATGCTGGTGAAGGTGAGCAGGATCGTCAGCCGCAGCCCGTCCAGCAGGTCGGGGGCCCAGGCGACCAGGTCGGACAACAGGGTCGCTCAAGTCGATGCGTGATCCCTTAGAGCTTGAGGAAGAAATCGGTGGGCTGCAGCCCCCATTTGGTGAACAGCTTCGCCGCCGTGCCGTCAACCAGCATTGCGGCGTACTGCTTGTTGAACTCGCTGACGAAGGCGGTGTCGTTCTTGGTCACGGCGAAGGCGCAGCCGGTTTCTTTCTTGTCCTCGGGGACGTAGTTGCCGACCAGCTCAAAGCTGAGGCTGGGATTCTGCTTCAATGCGTATGCCGACAAGGTGGAATCCACCACGGCTGCATCCAGCCGCCCGGCCGCGAGATCGGCGAACACGTTCTGGATCGTCGGATATTGTTTCACAGCCAGCACCTTGCCGGCCGGGCACGCGGCCGCGGCCTTCTTCAGCAGGTCGATATAGGTGGTGCCTTCGTAGGTGCCGGCGGAGTGTCCGCACAGATCGGCAAGCGAGTGGAGGTTCTGCGGATTGCCCTTGGGGACGTCGAGGGATTCCGGATTGTAGAATACGATATCGGTGAAATCCATGACCAGCGCGCGTGCGGGGCGGATGTACATGGCATCGCCCATCAGGTCGATCCGGCCGCTCTGGACGGAGGGGATCAGGCTGGCGAACGGCATCGCCACGACCTCTATCTTCGCGGTAATCTGCTCGCGGTTGAGGAATTCGCGCAGCACGTCGGGCAGCACGCCGGCGGCTTCCTTCGTTTGCGGGTCCACATAGGAAAGCGGCGCGTCGTTGGATGTGCCGATAACAAGTGTGTGGGTCTGCCGGACCTTTGCCAGCAGGTCGGCCGCCGCGGCGGTGCCAGTTGCGACGAGGCACGCCGCCAGCACCGCGCAGAGGCAAGCTGCACTTCGCCCAAGTCTTCGCATATCGTCCTCTCCCTGGTTCTGTTTGCGATTTGACGAACGCTTCCGGGGTCAAGTCAAGCACGCGCGGGATTGAGCCGTGGCGTGGTGGCGGTATGCTGCCGGGCCCGCGGAAGGAGTGTTTCATGCGCCGACGCGATTTCCTTGCCACCGCAACCGCCGCGCTTGCCGCCCCGGCAATCGCCCGAAGTCAGGCCAAGCAGACATTGACGTTCGTGCCGCAGGCCGACCTGTCCGTGCTGGACCCGATCTGGACGACAACCTACCAGACGCGCGATCACGGGTTCCTGGTGTTCGACACGCTGTTCGGCATCGATGCGAACTACAAGCCTCAGCCGCAAATGGTGGCGGGGGTGGAAACCGCCTCGGATGGCAAGCAATGGACGCTGACCCTGCGGCCGGACATGAAGTTCCACGACAATGCGCCCGTGCTGGCGCGGGACTGCGTGGCCAGCGTGAAGCGGTGGGGTGCGCGGGACGCGTATGGCCAGGCGTTGATGGCCGCCACCGACGAGCTGTCCGCGCCGGACGACAAGACCATCCGGTTCCGTCTGAAATATCCGTTTCCCCTGTTGCCGCAGGCACTGGGCAAGGCGCCCCCAAGCATGTGCGCGATCATGCCGGAGCGGCTGGCCACCACCGATCCGTACAAACAAGTGACCGAGATGATCGGCAGCGGGCCGTTCCGCTACAAGGCCGATGAACGCGTGCCGGGCTCGCTGGTGGTGTATGAGAAATTCGCCGGGTACGTGCCGCGGGCGGATGGGACACCTAGCGGCACTGCCGGCCCGAAGCGCGTCTATCTGGATCGTGTCGAGTGGCACACCATCAAGGATCCGAGCACCGTTGCCGGGGCGATGCAGCAGGGTGAGATCGACTGGTGGCTGACGCCGGATGCCGACCTGCTGCCGCTGCTTGCCGGCAAGAAGATTACGGTGCGAACCAACGATCCGACCGGCTTCGTTGCAACGATGCGGTTCAACCAGCTTCATCCGCCATTCGATAATCCGGCGATGCGTCGCGCGATGCTGGGGGCGGTCGATCAAACCGAATACATGATCGGCATGGTCGGGACGGACCCGGAAATGCGCCACGTTCCGTGCGGCGTGTTCACGCCGGGAACGCCGATGGCGAGCGATGCCGGGCTGGATGTGCTGACCAGCCCACGCGACCTGCCCAAGGTGAAGAGCGCGCTGGAAGCGGCGGGCTACAAGGGCGAGAAGATCGTCCTGCTGGCGCCCACCGATATCGCCAGCGCCAAGGCGCTTGCCGATATCACCAACGACATGATGAAGAAGCTGGGGCTGAACGTCGATTACCAGGCGATGGACTGGGCAACTTTGGTGCAGCGCCGCGCCAAGAAGGAACCGGTCGATCAGGGCGGCTGGAGCGTGTTCCATACATCCTGGAGCGGCACGGATCTGCTGAACCCGGTCGGCCACCAGTTCCTGCGCGGCAACGGGCTGGACGCCAATGTCGGCTGGCCGAGCGCACCGAAACTGGAGGAGCTGCGCACGCAATGGCTGCGCGCGCCCGATCTGGCGGCGCAGCAGAAGATCGCCGCGGCGATGCAACTTCAGGCATTCGTCGATGTGCCGTACATCCCGCTGGGGCAGTATTTTGCTCCTACGGCGTTCCAGTCCAGCCTGACCGGCGTGCTGACTGGAAACCCGGTGTTCTGGAACATCCGAAAGGCCTGACATGACCCGACGCGTCTATCTTTCCTGTGGCGGCGACCGCACGATCCGCATTCACGAGCTTGCCGTGGATGGCGCGCTGCGCCCGCTGACGACAGTGGTCATTCCGGGCACCCAGGAGCCGTCTGCCAGCACGCCACTGGCGGTGCATCCCAGCGGGCGGTTCCTGTACGCCGCGTTGCGCACGCCGCCATTTCCGGTGACCAGCTTCGCCATCGACCAGATGAGCGGCGATCTGACGCCGATCGCCACTGCCGCGTTGCCGCATAGCATGGCGTATATCGCCACCGATCCGACTGGCCGATGGCTGCTCGGCGCGTCCTATCCGGGGGCGGTGGTTTCGGTCAGCGATATCGGTGCGGACGGGGCCGTTCGTGCTGGCGCCAGCCAGGTGGTTGCGACGCCGCCGAAAGCCCACTGCATCCGTTACGCGCCGTCCGGCGATTGGGTGTACGCGACCGCCCTCGGCGGCAATGCGATCCTGCGCTGGGCGTTCCGCAACGGGCGGCTCGACGAGGCTTCGGTGCGGGTGACAACGCTGCATGAAGGTGCTGGCCCGCGGCATCTGGAATTCGGCCGCGACGGTGCGGTGTTCTGCCTGAATGAAACCGACGCGACACTTGATATGCTGGTGGAGGAAGCGGGCGAGCTGGTGCATCGGCAGACCGTGCGGCTGTTGCCGGGGGCGGAGCAGCGAGCCGCCGCCGATCTGCACATCATGCCGGACAAGACTCTGCTTTATGCGAGCGAGCGCACCAGCCACACGTTGCACGGATTCCGGGTGACGGCGGAGGGGCTTGCGGCGCTGGGCTCGACGCAGTGTGAAGCGACGCCGCGTGGGTTTGCGATCGATCCGGACGGGCGGTTCCTGTTGTGCGCCGGGCAGACGGATGATGCGGTCGGGGTGTACGCGGTTGATGGGGTCAGCGGTGGGCTGGTGCGGCGGGAACGCCATGCCACGGGGCCCAATCCGAACTGGATCGAGATTGTGGATCTGTGATCACGGCCGCCGATTTCTCGGTCCGGTTCATCAGGCTGAGGTTGCTTCGCGCGGGTGAGGACCGTCATGCCTGCGAAAGCGGACATCCAGGAGAGAGCCCGCGAAATTTCGAGGGTTTGTGTGGATTCCCGCTTTCGCGGGAATGACGGGGAGGGTGCGGGAATGACGGGAGGGGAGCGGGAATGACGGGAGGGGAGCGGGGATGACGATATTGGTCTATCGCCGGCCGAGATGTTCTAGCAGCAGAACGGCGGCG
>DATDIC010000688.1:0-2840 GCA_036521275.1 Acetobacteraceae bacterium | reverse complement strand
CGCCGCCTTTATCGCGGAGCCGGTGATGGGATCAGGCGGCGTGATCGTGCCGCCGGCAACCTATTTCGAAAAAGTGCAAGCCGTGCTCCGTCGGCACGACGTGCTGTTCCTGGTCGATGAGGTGATCTGCGGCTTTGGTCGGCTCGGCGACATGTTCGGCTGCCAGACCTACGATCTGAAACCGGACATGATCACCTAGGCGAAAGGTCTTTCCTCGGGCTATCAGCCCATCTCGGCGCTGATGGTATCCGAGCCGCTCTTTGCGGCGTGCCTGCGTCAGAGCGAAAAGATCGGGGTGTTCGGTCATGGCTTCACTTATTCCGGTCACCCGGTCTGCGCCGCCGTCGCAGTGGAGACACTGAAAATCTACGAAGAGACCGACGTGATCGGCCACGTGCGCGAGATAGCTCCCCTGATGCAGGAAGGGCTGCGCGCCTATGCGGACCACCCTCTGGTGGGCGAGGTGCGCGGGGTTGGCCTGGTCGCCGGGCTGGAACTGGTGCGCAACAAGATAGCGCGCGAGTCGTTCGCGCCGGAGCAGAATGTGGGCTTGTTCGTCGAGCGGCAGTGCCAGGAGCACGGTGTTATTTTACGGGCGCTCGGGGATACGTTGACGGTGGCACCACCGCTGATCGTCGACCGCGAGACCGTGGCGGAGGTGGTGCGGGTGGTCGGTGTGGCGCTAGATGAGACGTTGCGCCACGTGAAAGCCGAGGGGTGGAACTGAGCCCCTGTTACTCCAGGGCGGCGCGCGTTATTCGCGCGATGGGGTCACCGCGATCGCGGCGCCCGGCGCCGGAGTTGCCTCCTCTGGCGCGTAGAGCCTCACGTAATTGCGCGACAGGATGTGGTACACGCCCTCCGGACAGATCAGCCTGGATGCCGCTGTGCCGATCAGCGAACTCGCCATCAGCGGGACCATCATGTTGTGGTCGGCGGTCATTTCGGCAACGATGACAAACGCCGTGATGGGCGCCTGCACGACCCCGGAGAAATAACCGACCATTCCCAACAGCACGATCGCCGCCACCGGCACGGTCGGAAACATGGTTGCAACGTCGACGCCAAGCCCGGCACCCACCGCAAGCGACGGCGAGAACAAGCCGCCCGGAATACCGGCAACCGACGACAAGGTGGTGGCCGCCAGTTTCAGCAGTCCGAACGACCGTGGCAGCGGCGTTCCGTTGTCGATCAAGGCCTTGACCTGCGGATAGCCGGTGCCGAACACGGTATTGCCCGACAGCAATCCGCACAGCGCCACCAGCAACCCGCAGCACAACGCCATCAGGACTGGGTGACGCTTGAGCAGTGGCCCCACTCGGCCCGGTACCCCGCGGGCGGCCACAACGAGGATGCGGCTGAACGTGCCGCCCAGCAGGCCGCCGACGATGCCACAAATCGGCACCGCCGCCCAGCCGATCGCACCGCCCAGCACGGCACTGGTAACGCCGAAATAGGTGTAATTGCCCAGCAGCGCCACCGACACGATGCCCGCCGCGATGATCGTCCCGATGACCAGGCCGTTCGACCGTTCATCGAACGAGCGGCTCATTTCCTCGATGGCGAAAATCACGCCGGCCAGCGGCGTGTTGAACGCGGCGGCGATCCCGGCGGCGGCCCCTGCCAGGATCAATCCCGGCTGGCGGGCCGGCGATAGCCGCCCGATTGCGAACATCACCGAGGCACCCACCTGCACGGTCGGACCCTCGCGTCCGATCGACGCGCCGCAGAGCAGGCCGGCCAGGGTCAGCAAAATCTTGCCCAGGCCGAGCCGCAACGAGACCAGCCTACCCCGCTCCCGCTGGCCCCACAGCTTGCGCGCGGCGATCGCCTGCGGAATGCCGCTGCCTTCGGCGTTGGGGAAATACTTGCGCGTGAGCCAGGACAGCGCCGCAAAGCCGAGCGGCGTAACCAGCAGCGGCGCCAGTGGCCATCGCGCGACGATGCGCTCGAAGCCCGCGTAGGCGAAAGTGGCTCCCACCGCCATGACCACGCCCGCAAGCCCGACCGCGCAGCCGCCCAGCAGAAAGATCACGCGCTGCCGGCTGCGAAGTATTTCGACCCGCACGCCGCGAGAAAACCGGACAGGAGATTTCAGAAAGGCGCGACGCAACAGGCGCTCCGGACAACGGTGCCGCCGGCGCTGCGCCTCGGCAGGAGGTGGAGGTCCGGGGCGGAATCGAACCGCCATACGCGGATTTGCAGTCCGCTGCATCACCACTCTGCCACCGGACCTGGGGGCACGGCGATATATCGTGCGCCAATGGCTGTGCGGTCAAGGCTCGCTCGGGGATGGCACCGCCGCCGCGCCAGCACGACCGCCCTGCATGCTGTTACTCTATGTAACGTCCTGATTTGCCGGCGGGTAATCGGTTGCAGCGGATAAGCCGCCGTCATCGCCGGAGTGTCCGTTCCGACATGGTCATGCTGCGTGGCGTCACGGTGCTGGGGGATTTTCTGCGGCCGGACGGCAAGGGCCGCACCGGCGGGGTGGATCGGCCGACCGCCTGGCTGTTCAACGCCGTCAGGCGTCAGATCGAACTGGCAAGCGGTCTGCCGGTGGACCTGTTCACCACGACCACGCACGCGGAGCTGAACGCCTGGGTCGCGTCCCTGCGCACGCCGGAAACCGCGGATGCGCTGTGGGCATCCTGCTTCGAAGAGATACCCTCCCACATGGCAGAGGCTGTCGAGCGGATCGTCCTGCCGCGTCTGCACCGGCGCTTCTGTGTCGGCTACGAACTGCCGCCCTATGTCGTGCGGCTGCTCGAGAACTGGGCGATCCCGTTCGTGGACGTGCGCATCCATCCGATCCGTTTCATGGACGATTTGATGTTTGC
>DATDIC010000687.1:0-4159 GCA_036521275.1 Acetobacteraceae bacterium | reverse complement strand
GCGGATGGCTGAACCCATCCGCTGATCGCACGTCCCCAGCATCGCCGCCGCCGCTTCCGTGCAGCGGCGAGCCAGGCCTGTGAGAATCTCCATGTGTTCGACCGATTTATCCTGGGCGCGCGAGGCGCGGGCCCTTGGCCGCATATCCATCGCCGTCAGCATCACCATGTTTGCCCAGCTTGCGATCTCGGCGGTGGAGACGCTGATCGTGGCGCGGCTGGGAGCCCGCGCGCTTGCCGGCGTCACGCTCGCGCTCGCCGTCTATCTTCTGCTGTTTCTGTTCGCCCTGGGCATCGTGACCGCGATCACGCCGATCGTTGCCGGGGCGTACGGCCGTGGCGACATGCAGGAGCTGCGCGTCAGCGGACAACAGGGACTCTGGGTTGGCCTGATGGTTTCGCTGCCGGCGGCTCTGCTGCTGTTCGTCTGCCGCGGCATCGTGGTGCGGATGGTTGGCGCCGGTGCCGAAGCCGACAGCGCGGCGGCGTTTCTGGCCGGCGCCGCCTGGGGGCTGCCCGCCTGGGTGTCCTACGTTGCCGTGCGCTGCCTTGCGGTGGCGACCGGGCAGGCGAGGGTTACCACGCTGCTGATGCTGGCCTCGGTCCCGGTGCATGCGGCGCTGACCTGGTGGCTGGTGTTCGGTGGCTTTGGCGTGCCCGCCTGCGGCGTGGCCGGCGCGGGCGCCGCATACGCGGTCACGGCGTACGGTGCGCTTGCGCTGCTGGCGGTGATCCTATGTCTGTCGCCGGGTACAGCGTTTGCCAGCGTGTTCAGATATCCCATCGTGCTTGATCCGGCGCGCTGTGCCGCCATTCTTCGCCTGGGCCTGCCGTTCGCCTGTCGCATTGTCCTGCGCGAAGGCGTGCTGCCCGCCGTCGCTTTCGCGGTGGCGCCGTTCGGCGCTTCCGCCGTGGCGGCCCATGCCGTCGCCGCGCGCATTGTCGAGCTGACCGGCGTGTTCTCGTTCGGGTTCAGCGATGCGGCGAACATGCGGGTCAGCTACGCGATCGGCCGCGCCCGGCCCGACGCGGCGCGGCACACGGCATTGGTCGCGATCCAGCTCTCCGCCGTGGTCGGCATCGGTGTCGCCGGCATCCTGGTGATGGTACCGGCGACGCTGCTGCATCGCATGCTGGGCAATGTGGATGCGGCGACCATTGCAACGGCGGCCGCGCTGCTGCCGATCGCAGCCGCCCTGCAATTCCTGGAGGCGGTGCAGTCCGCGGCGGGAGGCGCGCTCAGCGGCCTGCGCGACGCCAAGGGCCCGCTGTTTATCTCGGCTCTCGGTGCGTGGCTCGTGGGCATTCCGGTCGGGGTGCTGCTGGCGCATTGGGCGCACATGTCGGTGGCCGGCATGTGGCTCGGCCTGGTGGTCGGCGCGTCTTTGACGACCGCCCTCTATCTCGCGCGCCTGCGAAGCATGCTGGCGCGGCAACGCATCACGTCACCGCCGGCGATCAATGCTGCTGTGGCGCTTGCGCCTGCGACATCTCCGCCGGCGTGAGTTGGAACCCCGCCCAGACCGTATAGGCCGCGCCGCTCTTGTTCGCGCTCACCGGAAGCCACATCGTCACCGGATCGCTGGTCAGGTAAACGCGGTCCACACTGGCCGGGAACGCCACGCGGTCGGAAAACACGTGCTTATCGAGAATGCGATCCCCATCGCTCACAGCCACGAAATAGGCGACATCGGCCACCCGACCGATCGCTGCCGGGCCGCGGGTGACCTCGATGGTGACCTT
This sequence comes from Acetobacteraceae bacterium, assembly GCA_036521275.1. Classification (GTDB taxonomy): domain Bacteria; phylum Pseudomonadota; class Alphaproteobacteria; order Acetobacterales; family Acetobacteraceae; genus DATDIC01. Next base: position 2,417 of record DATDIC010000687.1, on the reverse strand, counting down.
CACCGTGGCATTCAGCGTGTGCGCATCCTTGCCGGGCTCGCACTGGCCGTTGATCGCGGTAATGCGTGTCTGCAGGACCAGATCCGTCAGATCATGCCCGCCCCCCTGCGCCGACGGGCGGTAGTGGCTCACATCAGAGGCCTGGGGCAGCAGCGCCGCTCCTGGGCAGGCGGGCGCGAACTGGTTGGGACCCGGCCCGCATCCGGCCAGGCCGGCTAACATTGTCATCGCCACCGCGATCGGGACGACACGGCAACGGATGGCACTGTGACCACGGCAGGAAGGCATTCGGCGGCTCCGGAACGGGGCGGATAGGCCGGCGCGTTGCCGGCGGGGCGGGACGGGCGCATAGTGCCGGGCGCCGGGAAGATCGACAATCGGCACCGGTATCCAGGCTGGCGCTCCCTCCGGCGGCACCCTACCTCTCTTACCTGACCAGAGAGCCGTCCTACGGCGGCGACAGCGCTTCATGCAAGACAAGCCTCGCCTGCACGTCCTTCTCGCAAGCCCGCGTGGCTTTTGCGCCGGGGTGGATCGCGCCATCCGGGTGGTGGAAGAAACGCTGCGCCGCCACGCCATGCCGGTCTATGTACGTCACGAGATCGTCCATAACCGCACCGTCGTGGAGTCGCTGGAAGCCGAAGGCGCGGTGTTCGTGGAAGACCTCGCCAGCGTGCCGGAGGGCGCGCCGGTGGTGTTCTCCGCCCACGGCGTGCCGAAATCGGTGCCGGCGGAGGCGCGTCGCCGGCAACTGACGTACCACGACGCGACCTGTCCGCTGGTGAGCAAGGTGCATCGGGAGGCGGAGCGCCACTTTGCCCGCGGCGGCCCGGAGCAGCGGCACATCCTGTTGATCGGCCATGCCGGTCATCCGGAGGTGGAAGGCACCATGGGCCAGCTTCCGCCGGGCGCCATGACCCTGATCCAGAGCACCGAGGATGCGCAGCGCGTCGAACCTCCGCGCACCGATCGCCTGGCCTTCGTGACGCAGACCACTTTGTCGGTCGATGACACCGCGGAGATCGTCGCCATCCTGCGGGCGCGCTTTCCCAACATCGTCGGGCCGCGCAAGGAGGACATCTGTTACGCCACCACCAACCGGCAAGCGGCGGTGAAGGCCATCGCGGCGGATTGCGACCTGGTGGTGGTGATCGGCAGCGCCAACTCCTCCAATTCGCAGCGCCTGCGCGAGGTAGCCGAACGGGCCGGCGCGCCGCGCGCCGTGCTGCTGCCGCGCGCTGCCGCGTTGGACTGGACGCTGCTGGACGGCGTGCGGACGCTTGGGCTCACCGCCGGTGCGTCGGCCCCCGAATCCCTGGTCGAGGAACTGCTGGTGGACCTTGGCGCCGGCTATCAGCTTGATATCGAGGAACGTCGCGTCACCACCGAGGATGTCGCGTTCAAGCTGCCCGCCCCGCTCGGCTGATGGCGGTCTATACCGAGGTCACCGACGAGGCGGTGGCCGAATTCCTGACCGGCTACGAACTCGGCTCCATGGTGGCGTTCCGCGGGATCGCGGAAGGCGTGGAGAACAGCAACTACTCGCTGCGCACGACGGGCGGCGACTTCATCCTGACGCTTTATGAAAAGCGCGTGGACCCGGCCGAGCTGCCGTGGTTTCTCGGCCTGATGGAGCACCTGGCCGGGTATGGCATCTCCTGCCCGCGGCCGGTGCGCGGGCGTGATGGGCAGGCGCTGCGGCGGCTTGCCGGGCGGCCGGCCGTGATCACCACGTTTCTGCCCGGCGTGTGGCCGCGGCGGATCCGGCCGGAGCATTGCGGACCGCTGGGAGCGGCGCTGGCCGGCCTGCACGTGGCGGGTACCGGCTATGCACCGACGCGGCGCAACGCGCTTGGTCCGGACGAATGGCGGCCTTTGCTGGACCGCTCCCGCGGGCGGGCGGACGAAGTGCTTCCGGGGCTGGCGAGCGAACTGGATGCCGCGCTGTCGCGCATCCTGGTCAACTGGCCGGCGGCCTTGCCGGTCGGACAGATCCATGCCGACCTGTTCCCGGACAATGTGTTCTTTCTGGAAGGGCGCGTCTCTGGGTTGATCGATTTCTATTTTGCCGCAACCGATATCCTTGCGTACGATATTGCCGTGTGCGTGAACGCGTGGTGCTTCGAGGGGGACGGTTCGCTGAACGTGACCAAGGCGCGCACGCTGCTGGCGTCCTATGAAACCGTGCGGCCGCTTTCCGTCGCTGAACGGCGCGCGCTGCCGGTGTTATGTCGCGGCGCGGCGATGCGGTTCCTGCTGACCCGCCTGTTCGACTGGCTCAACACGCCGCCGGGGGCGTTGGTGACGCGCAAGGACCCGCTGGAATATCTGCGCCGGTTGCGATTCCATCTGGCCGCTCCGGACGAGCACGCCTATGGACTCTGAGGCCGGTGACGCCGTGGAAATCTGGACCGATG
>DATDIC010000686.1:0-3584 GCA_036521275.1 Acetobacteraceae bacterium | reverse complement strand
GTCAGGAATTCCGGAACCGCACCAACCGGTCAAGCTATCACTGCCACGCCATGAGCCATTAGAGTCTGTCCGGGATCATGCGCAGCTCTGACATAGCCTCCTGACCATGAGCCGAATGGAGGCCATCAGCAGAAACGCCCGCGCCCTGTGGTTGAGGCTCTCCCAATCTTTGCTCAGACGGCGACAGCGGTTCAGCCAAGCCAGCGTTCTCTCCACGACCCAACGTCTGGGCAGCACGATGAATCCCTTGACCCGATCCGAACGCTTGACGATCTCCACCGATACCTTTGACAGCACAGCTTTGACGGAGCTGCGGAATTCCGGTCCCTGATAGCCGCCATCGGCAAACAGCTTGAGCAGGAAAGGGTAGAGACCGAATAACGTGCCGAGCAGCCACGCTCCGCCGTCGCGATCCTGGACATCGGCGGCCGTGACGATGGCATTCAACACCAAGCCCTGGGTGTCGACCAGGACGTGCCGTTTCTTGCCTTTGACCTTCTTGCCAGCATCATACCCATGCGGATCGATGTTGGCACCGCCCTTTTCTGCGCTTTTGACACTCTGGGCATCGACGATTGCTGCGGTCGGGCTGGCCTCCCGTGCGGCTTGCTCGCGGCATTTGACGTAGAGTGCGTGGTGAATGCGCTCCAAGGTTCCATCCCAACTCCAGCGGTCGAAGTAGTCGTATACCGTGCTGCGCGCTGCGAGATCCTTCGGGATCGCGCGCCACTGACAGCCGGTGCCGAGAATATACATCACCCCGTTGACCACCTCGCGCAGATTGACCGAGCGTTTGTTGCCGCCCGGTTTGGCCGGCGGTATCAGCGGCGCGATCTCTGCCCACTCGTCGTCGGTCAGGTCGGTCTCATAGCGCAGTCTGCTGCGGTCATAGCGGCGACGGTTCTCCCGGGTCCACATCCAGTAACCCCAAATCCATGCAGGAGGCGCAAAATGGTAGTCGAATCAACGAGTTCAAGAGGGCACCGCTAACCGATTCAAATGACTCAATTTGTTCTTGGACGGACCTGAGCGCGAGATCACCTTGATGGCGGTCAAAATCACCCTATTATGCTGAAGCTGCGTTCGATCTTACCCAGTCGGCGATACGATGCGCGTCCATGGTTCCGGCGGTTTGGGCGATCGGGTGCCCTTTGCTGAATAGCATGAGCGTAGGGATGCTTCGGATGCCGAATCTGGCCATGAGTTGCTGCTCCTCGTCGGCATTCACCTTGAGCAGCCGGAAGTCGGGTTCCAGGTTGGCCGCGGCACGCTCGTAGGCGGGAGCCATGGCCAGGCATGGTCCGCACCAGGATGCCCAGAAGTCCACAACAATGGGAATGTCGCTGCGGGTAATGTGGCGTTCAAACGCATTGCCATCTGCCGCCACGGGCCCGCCCGTGAACAGCGGTTGATGGCATGTCCCGCACTTGGCCCCCAAGGCGGATTGCGCCACGGGCACACGGTTCACGGCCGCGCATGATGGGCATACAATGTGACGGACCGATGCGTTCATTGTTGCGCTTGTCCCGTTACAGCAGCAGATTGAACAGTTGAAACGCGCGCTCCCACTCGCGTGTCGCCGGATTTTTCGTATTCGGGTCGATCACTTTGAGTGAACGTGCGAGCGCCACGCTGAGGCCACCAGCAATCCGAGGGAGACAGGATTCGGTGGCGTCGCTGAGCGCCCTGTCGAGCGGTGGGCGACCGGCGATATGTTCCAGGATCGAATGGAGGCCGATCAGTTCATCCAGCTTGCTGAATGCGTAAATGTCCTCTTGAAGCCCTGGGGTGATCGGCAGGTCGTGCGGCTCAATGATGTCCCGATCGTTTGCGCCAGCGACTGCCTGGCCACGAACGAGGAGATCGTAGATCTTGTGATTGATGAAGTTGCTGTAGCGCTTCAGATCCTGCTTGTCGACGTCAAGGCTCGCGGTACGCCGGAAGAAGCGCTCGAATTGCGTGATGCCCATCACTGTTACGCCGGCTACCCCAGATGGCCGCTTCACGCCGCGGCACTTACGACCGCCGCTCTCTGTAATGCCATGATTAGCGCGTTATAGTCCCACCCGCCGTCATGGCGCACGCCGTTGATAAAGAAGGTGGGAGTTCCGTTCACCCCGCTGCGTACCCCGCTCATGAAGTCCTCACTGATCTTCGGCAGATGCATATGCCCGGCGACTTCCGCGCTGTAGCGGTTGAGATCGAGAGCAAGGGCGGACGCGTAGGCCAGCAGCGACGGTCCGTCGAGCTGTTGCTGGTTAGCGTAAAGCACATCGTGCATGTCCCAGAACCGTTGCTGGCTGGCCGCGGCCTCCGCGGCTTCGGCTGCCAGTTCGGCGTGAGGGTGGGCCGTGGTCATTGGAAAGTGGCGGAAGACGAACCGCACGGCGTCGCCGACCTGCGCCAGGATCGTGTTGACGACGGCATGCGCTGCGCCGCAAAACGGACACTCATAGTCGCCATACTCGAGCAGGGTGACAGGGGCATCGATGGGGCCCCGAATGTGATCCCTGGCTGGGGAAACCGGCATTGTCAGCATGGATCGCCATGTCGTGGCACTCATGAGCTAAGCCTCCTCGCGCACGTTCAGGTAATGCGGGCTAGATGTTTGGAACCCCTGTCGCCTTGATGCCCGTCAACAATGCCTATTTGCGACTTGGCCGGATGCGGAGCGGCGGGCGTGTGAGATCAGGCCGCGCAAAGGCTATGGATGGCCGCGATCTCACCACGTTCCTGATCGCCAACACCTTGGAGCTCCGGCTATCGCGCTGCGCTGGTCGAATTCGGCGTGATCTTCGGCTTGGTCGGCCTCGTCGCACTACTTGGTCTCAAGGCGCCGCCGTCGACCGACGATGCAACCCAGGGCGGCGTGTTCACACCGACCGCGACGATGCTGAAGACGCCGATCTTCTGGTTGATGTTCGTGATGATGAGCCTGATGTCTATGTCGGGCCTGATGTTGACATCGCAGATGGCGACGTTTGGCGCCGATTTCGGCATCACCTATCCGATGGTGTTCGGCCTGGCGGGCCTGCCGCTGGCGCTGGCCGTTGACGGCTTCACCAACGGCCTGACGTGCCCGTTCTTCGGCTGGGTGTCCGACCGGATCGGGCGCGAGAACACGATGGCCCGGCCTTCGCGCTGGAAGGTCGCGATGACGCTCTGGCTGGTCACCCGGGTGATCCACTGCTGTTCGTGTTGCTGTCGTGGCTGGTGTTCTTCGGCTGGGGCGAGATCTTCTCGCTGTTTCCCTCAACACTGACCGACACTTTCGGCACGCGCAACGCGAAACGCAACCACGGGTGTCTCTACATCGCGCAGGCATCGGCGCGATCTTCGGCGGGCCGCTGGCACCACTGCTGCACGACGCGACTGGAAGCTGGGTGAGCGTATTTTTCTTGCTGTGGCAATCGCGGCCGATCTGACCACGGCGGTGTTGGCGATCGCGGCATTGAAGCTGCGGACCGCGTACTTCGGAGCCGCTAAAACGGCAGGCACCAGACAGTATAGGCCTGCTCTAACTGGGGCCGCTGATGACAACCGCTTGAGCAATTGACAGCGGTCAATGCGGACCGACCCAGCTC
>DATDIC010000685.1:0-4094 GCA_036521275.1 Acetobacteraceae bacterium | reverse complement strand
TCCCAGGCCTGAGCGATCGATGGTGCGTGCGAACTGCCGACCCCGCCGATAATGCGTGCCATGGGTCAGCGCTCGTTTGCGCGCGGGCGGGTCGCCATGAACTGTTCCACCGTTTGTCCGCGCATCTTCGCCCCCACCTGCAACAAATTTTGCCCGACCGTACCGGCGATCTTGATCATCAGGTAAATGCTGCCGCCGGCCTCGATCGTCGCCGGCCAGTCCCGGCGAAGGATCATGTCGATCTCTGGCTCCGTCAGCTTCATCGCCCGCATATAGCCTGCTTCATCGGCGCGGAAACGCTCGCGATTTGCCGGCTCGGTCAGCGACATGGCCATCCGGTTCAGGCGGTAGCCTCGCTGCGAATACTCCCCGGTGAAGATCGTGGTGCCCTGGATGCCTGACATGGTGCGGAGAAGGCTAAAACCTTTTCCTCCAAAGGGAAATCGTTGTCAGAAATCGTCGGGCGTTGCCAATGCGAGCCCTTTCCTCCATTTACCTCACGTACCTACGAGGACGGAAATGGCGTTTCTGACCGAACCCGAGCCGGAACGCGGCGCAGTGCTGCCGGTGCTGCCCGGCATCAGCCGTATCGTCGCCGCGAATTCCGGGCCGATGACCTATTACGGAACCAACACCTACCTGATCGAGACACCGGGCGGATTGGTGGTGCTGGACCCGGGCCCGGACGAACCGGCGCATGTCGACGCCATCCTGCAGGCAACCGGCGGCAAGGTGGACCTGATCCTGCTGACACACTTCCATCACGACCATGTGGAGGCGACGCCGGCCCTGAAGCAGGCCACGGGCGCGCCGGTGGCGGCGTTCCAGGACACGCGGATCGAGCAGTTTGTCCCGGATCAGCAGATCGCAGACGATGAAACGATTGCCGGCATGCGGGCCGTGCACACCCCCGGTCACGCATCCGACCATTTGTGCTTCGAGATGGCAGCGACGGACGGCACCGCGGTGCTGTTCAGCGGCGATCACGTCATGTCCTGGAACTCCACCGTTGTCAGCCCACCGGATGGCGATATGCGCGGTTATTTCACCAGCCTGAAACGGGTGCTCGACCGCTCGGATGATGTGTTCCTGCCCGGCCATGGGCCGGCGCTGCCCGAGCCCCGCAAGCTGACGCGCGCTCTGCTGTTCCATCGCATGGAGCGCGAGCGCGGCATCCTGGCGCGGCTGATGAAAGCGCCGGCCAGCACGCTGGCATTGCGTGATGCACTCTATTCGCAGACCCACCCCCGATTGCTGCGCGCGGCCGAGCGGAACGTGCTGGCGCATTTGCTGAAGCTGGACGCCGAAGGAAAAGTTATCCGCGACGGCGAACTATGGCGCACTGCATGACCACCGATATCTGGCTGAACGAGACGCTCTATCCCGATTGGGGCCAACGCTTCCTGGTGAAGCGCGAACTGGCACGCGTGCAAAGCGCGTTCCAGGATATCGTGATCTTCGAAAGCACCTCCCACGGCCGCGTGATGGTGCTGGACGGCGTGATCCAGATCACGGAGGCAGATGAGTTCGTCTACCAGGAGATGCTGGCGCATGTGCCTTTGCTGGCGCATGGCACGGCGACCCAGGTGCTGATCATCGGCGCCGGTGACGGCGGCGTTCTGCGGCGCGTGCTGGCGCATCGTGGGGTGCAGCGGGCCGTGATGGTGGAAATCGACGGCGAGGTGATCCGGCTTGCCCGAACGTTCCTTCCGGACATTGCCGGAGAGGCCTGGAGCGATGCGCGGGCCGAGGTGATCGTCGGCGACGGCATCGATTACGTGCGGCGCGCACCGGATAACGCATTCGACGTGATCATCGTGGATTCGACCGATCCGATCGGCGTGGGCGAGGTGCTGTTCACCGACGACTTCTACGCGAATTGCGCGCGGGTGCTGACGGCGCGCGGCCTGGTAGTGAACCAGTGCGGCGTGCCGTTCATGCAGGCCTCCGAGTTGCGGGACACCAGCGCGCGGCGGGCGAAATTCTTTCCGCATGTAACCGCGTATGTCGCAGCGGTGCCGACCTATGTCGGCGGATTCATGACGCTGGGCTGGGCGGCGAAGGATGAAGCGCTTACCCGGGTGTCGGTGGAGCAGATTCGGGATCGTGCGCAGGCGGCCGGCATTCTCGGAACCACCCAGTACTGGACGCCGGAAATTCATGTCGGCGCGTTCAACCTGCCGCCTTATATCGCACGCGAATTGCCGGCGGGCTTGCAGGCCTGAAGGAGAGACAGAGATGCGCGTTTCCACGATGAACTGGCACCAGATGGAAGCATGGCTTCGGCAAGATGATCGGGCGGTGGTGCCGCTCGGCAGCACCGAGCAGCACGCGCATCTGAGCCTTTCGGTGGACAGCATCCTGTCGGAGCGCGTGGCGAAGGAGGCGGCAGAACCGCTAGGCGTGCCCGTATTTCCGGTGCTGCCGTACGGGATCACGCCGCATTTTACCAGCTTTCCCGGCACCGTGTCGCTGCGCATCGCCACCTATCTCGCGGTGGTCGGCGATGTGCTGGACAGCCTGGCACGGCACGGGTTTCGCCGTATTTTGCTGGTCAATGGGCATGGCGGGAACTCGCCAGCCCAGTCTTTCGCGAGCGAATGGATGGTAGGGCATCCCGAGGTGACGATACGCTTCCACAACTGGTGGAACGCACCGCGCACCTGGGCCAAGGTGCAGCAGATCGATCCGGTCGCCAGTCATGCATCCTGGATGGAGAATTTTCCGTGGACGCGTCTGCCCGGCGTTGCGATGCCGGACCAGGCCAAGCCGATGATCGATATGGGCCGCGCGCGCATGCTCGATCCGGCGCGAATGCGCGCGCTGATCGGCGACGGCAATTACGGCGGACGCTACCAGCGCCCGGATGAGGACATGCTGGCGATATGGGCCGTCGCGGTGGAGGAAACGCGAGCCCTGATAACGGAGGGGTGGCGATGAGCACGATCCTGGTCTGGGGCGCCGGTGCGATCGGCGGCACCGTCGGCGCCCATCTCGCCCGCGCCGGGCTGGACGTGCTGTTTGTCGACCGCGCCGCGGATCATGTGGCGCGCATCAACGAGGCGGGGCTGCGTATCGTCGGCCCGGTTCGCGAATTCACCGTGCCGGGCAGGGCGGTCGTGCCGCACGATGTCCAGGGCAGGTTCAAGACTGTCCTGTTATGCGTCAAGGCGCAGGACACCGACGACGCAGCGCGCGCGATCGCACCGCATCTGGCCGACGATGGCTGCATCGTCTCGGTGCAGAACGGATTGAACGAACTGGTAATCGCGGAGGTTGTCGGCGGTGCGCGCACGGTCGGCGCGTTCGTGAATTTTGGCGCGGACTACATGGAGCCCGGCGTCGTCATGTATGGCGGCCGCGGCGCCGTGGTGGTGGGGGAAACCGATGGCCGGGTCACCCCGCGCGCCGAGAAGCTGCATGAGATGCTACAGCGGTTCGATGACCGGGCGGTGCTGACGACGAATATCTGGGGCTATCTGTGGGCCAAGCTGGCGTACGGGGCCATGCTGTTTGCCACTGCGCTGACCAATGAGTCGATGGCCGACTGCTTCGCCTCACACGCCCATCGGCCGCTGTTTACGGCGCTGGCGCGGGAAATACTCGGCGTGGCCGAGCGCGCCGGCATCAAGCCGGAGCCGTTCGACGGGTTCGATCCGTCCGCGTACGGCTCGGACGAGGGTGCGCAGCATTCGCTCGACGCGCTGGAGGACCATAACCGCCGCTCGGCAAAATCACACAGCGGCATCTGGCGCGACATCGCGGTGCGCCATCGGAAGACGGAGGCCGATCCGCAACTCGGCCCGATTGTAACCACCGCGCAGCGGCTGGGCGGCGATGCGCCGATCACCGCGCGACTGATCGCGATGATCCACGAGATCGAAGACGGCCGGCGAAAGATGGCGTGGGCCAATCTGGACGAGCTGGCGAGGGTTGCCCAGCCCCTGACGTAATATACCCGTCTTCCTGCGGAATCCGGGTATCGTATGGATTCGCGCGCCGCCGCGCGCCAACCCGGCGCGCGGTATACCCGGGTTCCTGCGAAACCTCGGTATACCAACCCGCGTTGATGCTGACCCTTCCCGTCATGGCCG
>DATDIC010000684.1:0-6664 GCA_036521275.1 Acetobacteraceae bacterium | reverse complement strand
GCGCTTCGGATGCGCCTTCGCCCAGTCGAGCAGTTCCTGCGCGGTCTTCGGTGGCGTCTTCACCGTATCGGGCATGTATTCGATGATCGGCCCGGCCGGACAGAACACCACGCACACTCCCTGGTCCTGTGCCAGGCCCTGCATCTTCAGCGCGCCGGGCAAATAGATCGACTTCAGGTCCGGCAGTTGCGCGGCGTAATCGGTTACCAGCGGAATCCACAGATTCCCGTCGATGCCAGCCGCCAGTCCGTCGGTTCCAGTCATTACCAGGTCGATATCAACGCTTCCGGCAGCCTGCTGCGCCTTGATCTTACCCGGCAGCTCCGGCGCCGGCGCCTGCGAGAAGTTGACTTTCGAGATCAGTTTCGGATTGTCACGAACGAAATTCTGGATCGCCCCCTGCGTCAACTGAAGCTGACCGGCGACGTCGATCACGTTCAGCGTCACCGGGGACGAGGGCAGCGGGGGGGGCGTAGCGGCGCCCACACGCGCGCTGGCAACGCCAAGTGCGGCTGTACCGGCGATGCCGCCGAGCACGGCTCGCCTTGTGGTGGCGAGTTCGGTCATGGTTGAGATCCTCCCTTGTTGGCGTTGCTATCCAATGTAACATGGAGCTGAATTCCGGGCACAATATGGGCTACAGGTATGACGTCATCACCGGATCGGAGGTAACGATTGTGTCGCCCCAATCGCGCAAGCCGATGAAGCCGCAAGCGCGTTCGGCAGTGAAGCTGAGCGATGTTGCCGTCGCTGCCAATGTGGCGCCGATGACCGTTTCGCGTGTATTGAACGCGCCCGAGCGCGTTTCGGCAGCAACGGCGCAGCGGGTGCACGCCGCGATTGAGCGGTTGGGCTACGTTCCCAACATGGTTGCCGGCGGGTTGTCGTCGCGGCGGACGCGGATGGTGGCTGCGATCGTCCCGACCATGGCGCACCCGATGTTCGCTGAACTGGTCCAGAACTTCACCGACGGGCTGCGTGCACAGGGTTACGAGGTGATGCTGTGCCTGTCCGGCTACGGCGATGTGAACGAGGCGGCGCTGGTGCGAACGGTGCTGGGCCGCCGGCCGGACGCGCTGCTGCTGACCGGAGCGACGCACGACGCAGCCACGCGCCAGATGCTGGTGGACGCCGCCATTCCCATCGTGGAAATCTTTGACGTCCCGCGCCAGCCGATCGATATGCTGGTGGGCGTCAGCCACGCCGCCGTGGGCGAAGAGGTGGCCGCCTATTTCCTGGCCAAGGGTCACGTCCGGTTCGCGGCGTTTGCAGCCAGCGATGCCCGCGCGCGGACCCGGGGAACCGCGTTTGCCGCCGCCGCGCGGTCCGGTGGTGGCACGGTGATCGCCGAGAAAGTGATTCCTGCACCCAGCACGATCGGCGCCGGGCGGGATGCGCTGCGCGCGCTGCTGCCGACATTGACAGGGCCGCGGGCAGAACGGCTGGCGTTGTTCTGCAGCTCGGACCTGGTCGCGTTCGGCGCAATGGTAGAGGCACGGGCGAACGGCGTGCCAGTGCCGGAACAGCTATCGGTATGCGGCTTCGGCGATTTCGAGCTTAGTGCCACGAGCGATCCGCCGTTCACGACGGTCAGCGTAGAGGGGGGGCGGATCGGCCGGCATGCTGCTGCATTCGTGCTGGACCGGCTGGGTGGCGCGGCAGAAACGCATCGGGTGCTGGTGCCGTTCCGCATCGTCGAGCGCGCCTCCTCCTGACCAGTCTTGGCCCTGGCATGGTATCGCTATCACTAATCCGCGCCCACAGTCCGGTCAAGCTGGGATACCGGGTCGTGCGGTGCACGACGCCCATGGCCGACGGCTGTCCATTCGCGGTGTCACCGGGGTTGCGCTTTCGCACTCGGCGTCCGTTCCGCAGCGTCCCCGTCGCGCCGATTCTGGGCCAGTGAAGGCAGAAATTCTTATCGAGTGGCAGCAGGCTGCGTCAACTGGGAGCGGGCAGTTGGTTCTGCGTGCAACCTGCTTTGCCTTATCGCCGATATCGGATCGTCCGGCGCAGTCGTCAGCCGGCTCGGGCCGGCGGATGTCAACTGCGCGCCAGCGTCCGCTCCGCGGCGAACCGAAGGACCGCACAGGGAGTGCCGTGGCGGGACAACGCGGCGCACGCTTCATGCGCTTCGGGCGCGGTCAGCCCTATCACCTGCGCACGCCAAGTGGAGCGCCCGTGCAGTGCGGCCTGCGAAATGCGTGCATCCCCACCGTCGGTGGCCTGCCGCGCCTTGACCGCCGCAAGGCGGGCCGCCTGCTCCGTACGATAAAGCCCGACCTGGATCGCCCAGGCGGAACTCTCTGCGGGAAGATGCGCAACGTCTCGCACGTGTGGCACATGACTCGATGCACGCGGCAATTCATCCGCGTGAGCGGATGGGATCAAGCTGGAGAAGCCTCCCGCCACGACAACGCTGCGACCGATCGGAACCCCCAGATCCTGATACCCCTCATTCAGCAGGGCGGTCATCCGGATGTCGCGGATCCCATTGGACGGGGCACCCAGCACCACCCCGATCAGCCGGGACCCGCTCCGTGCCGCGCTCGTCACCAGATTGTGCCCGGATGCAATCGTGTATCCGGTCTTCATCCCGTCCGCCCCCGGATAGGCCTTCAACTCCGTGTCATGGTTCATGATGATCCGGCCCCGGAACACGAAACTCGGGGTGCTGAAATAATGGTACTCGTCCGGAAAATCGGTGATCAGCCGCCGGGCCAGCACAGCCAGGTCGCGCGCGGTCGTCCATTGGTCGGGGGCCGGCAGCCCGGACGCATTCGCGAAAGTGGTGCGGCTCATGCCGAGCGCGCGAGCCCGCACCGTCATCATCTGCGCGAATCGGTCCTCGCTGCCGCCCAACAGCTCTCCTAGCGCCGCCGCCGCGTCGTTGGCCGACAGAGTGACCATTCCCAGGATTGCCTGCTCCACGGTGAACGGAGCTCCCGGGACCAACCCGAGCTTCGTTGGCTCCATCGAAGCGGCATGCATCGAAACCGGGACCTGTTCATCGAGCGAGATCCGGCGGTCGCGCAGCGCCTCAAACGCCATGTATAGCGTCATCAGTTTGGCTAGGCTGGCGGGATGCCGAGGGGCGTCGGCGCTTTCTTCCGAGAGCACCTTCCCGGTTGCCGCTTCGAGCACGATGGAGGCATATCGGTCGTTTGCAGGGTCCGGAACCGCCTGCGGGCGCGCGGTTGCGGCTGTTATCCCGGCAATCAGGACGACGATCGTCGCAGGAAAGGAACGCAATAATCTACCAATATGGCACCGCCCAACTGCCATTTTAATTCGTTCTCCTGCTTCGTTCGGCCATCCTATGCGGGCTTCGTCTGCCCTGTCCAGTACGAAATAACCCGATTAAGGAGCCAATTGAGCGGCTTAACCCCCGATTCTGCAAGCGTCAGATGAGCCGCTCGCTTCCCGCCGTTTATTGTGCACCGCACAAATTCTCCTTGCACGTGCATACGAGCCCGCCTAACTACCGCACATGCTGCGGTGCAGCAAAGTTCGGTTCGGCGCCCGGACGGCGTGCGTGTTCCTCATTCGCATCGTTCGGATGGCCAAAAAGGAGACACATGATGGCGAAATCGAAGACAGACGAAATGGCGGGCGCGGTGCATGACACCGTATCCGCCGCGACGGAGGCCACCTACGGGGCGGCATCCGCTTATCAGCAAGCCGCTCAGTCCAGTGCCCAGGGGCTCAACCGGGGCAGCGAGCAGACGGTGACGATGCTGAAGGACGGCATGACACAGGCTGCGGCCGGGTTGGAGAAGACCCAGGCGCGCGTAAAGGAAGGAATGGACAAGGCGATGAAGACCGCGGAAGAGTTTGTAGCATTCGGCCAGGGCAACCTGGAGGCAATGATGAAGTCGGGCCAAGTTTGGGCTGCCGGTGTGCAGGACCTGAGCAAGCAGGTGGCGGCCAGCGCCCAGGCTTCGCTCGAGGAATCGGTCTCCGCGTTCAAGGCGCTGACGTCCGTTCGCTCGGTCAAGGATGCCTTCGATCTGCAGGCGAGCTACGCCCGCTCGACGGTCGAGAAGGCCATCTCCGAGTCGGGCCGCCTGACCGACGCATCGTTCAAGTTGACCGAGCAGACCCTCGCGCCGCTCACCGCACGGGTGAGCCTGGCAGTTGAGAAGTTCGCGAAGACGGTCTGACCGTCCTTCGCGTTTCCGGCCGGGCGACTCGCCTGGCTGCGCAGAAGGCCCGGGCGTTCCTCCCCGCCCGGGCCTTTTTGCGTCCTGGTTGTCCATCCCCGCCCGGAACCGGCTGGCGGCCCCGACGTAATCTTGCCGCTGGACAGGTCTTTTATCCCCCCAGCGGGTTCCGATATGCTCCCCGCCTGGAGACGGGCCCGACGGGACGGGCAGCGCGGAAGCGAACGGCACACATGAGCGATAACGACAGGCGCGGGGGTACCGACGGACCGAGCACCGGCGTGGTGGTCAGAACGCGCCCAAAGACGCGTAAGCCGGCAATGTACAAGGTGCTGATGCTGAACGACGATTATACGCCGATGGAGTTCGTCGTTCACGTTCTGGAACGATTTTTCCAGAAGAACCGTGAAGAGGCGACGCGCATCATGCTGCACGTGCATCGCCGCGGAGTCGGCGTCTGCGGCGTCTATACATATGAGGTGGCGGAGACCAAGGTCACACAGGTGATGGACCTGGCCCGGCAGAATCAGCACCCGTTGCAATGTACGATCGAGAAGGAATGATGGTTGACGCGATATCAGGCGGGGCTGTGATTGCGAGCGGCCTTCCCTGTTTCGCCGGAGCCACCACCTTTAAGGTCTGATCGACTACTAGCGCGTTAGGAGCGTCGGAATGCTCTCACGGAATCTCGAACAGACGCTGCATCGCGCCTTGTCACTCGCAAGCGAGCGTCGGCACGAATATGCGACGCTGGAACATCTGCTGCTGGGGCTGGCAGACGACACCGATGCCGCGACGGTGTTGCGGGCGTGCGGGGTCGATCTGGACAAGCTGCGCACGGATCTGGCGGAGTTCCTCGACAAGGACCTGGCCGGGCTGGCGACGGACCGGGCGGGGGATCCGAAACCGACCGCGGGGTTCCAGCGGGTGGTGCAGCGGGCGGCCATACACGTGCAGTCCTCGGGGCGCGATGAGGTGACCGGGGCGAATGTGCTGGTGGCCCTGTTCTCGGAGCGGGAGAGCCATGCGGTCTATTTCCTGCAGTTGCAGGACATGACCCGGCTCGATGCGGTCAATTTCATCTCCCACGGGATTGCCAAGGCGCCGGGACGCTCGGCCACGCGGCCGGTGCAGGGGACCGGGCAGAACGAGGGGCATCACGAGCAGGAACGCGAAGAGAAGCCCGGGCGGCGCAATCAGGACGCGCTGTCCAATTATTGCGTGAACCTGAACAAGAAGGCGATGGCGGGGAAGATCGACCCGCTGATCGGCCGCGAGCTGGAGATCGAGCGGACCATCCAGATCCTGTGCCGGCGGACCAAGAACAATCCGCTGTATGTGGGCGATCCGGGGGTGGGCAAGACCGCCATCGCCGAGGGGCTGGCCAAGCGCATCGTCGAGGGCGACGTGCCGGAGGTGCTGGCGAAGTCCACCATCTTCGCGCTCGATATGGGGGCGCTGCTGGCGGGAACCCGCTATCGCGGCGATTTCGAGGAACGCCTGAAGGCGGTGGTGACCGAGCTTGAGAACATGAACGGGGCCATCCTGTTCATCGACGAGATCCATACCGTGATCGGCGCGGGCGCGACCTCGGGCGGGGCAATGGACGCGTCCAACCTGCTGAAGCCGGCGCTGGCATCCGGCACGCTGCGGTGCATCGGGTCCACCACCTATAAGGAGTTCCGCAACTATTTCGAGAAGGACCGCGCGCTGGTGCGGCGGTTCCAGAAGATCGACGTGAACGAGCCGACGCTGGAGGATTCCATCAAGATCCTGCGCGGGCTGAAGGCCAACTACGAGAAGCACCACAAGGTGCGCTACACCGACGAGGCGATCCGCGCGGCGGTGGAGCTGTCCGCCAAATACATCAACGACCGCAAGCTGCCGGACAAGGCGATCGACGTGATCGACGAGGTGGGTGCCTCGCGCATGCTGCTGCCGGAGAACAAGCGGCGGAAGATGGTCACGCTGAAGGACGTGGAAGAGATCGTGGCGAAGATCGCGCGGATCCCTCCGAAGTCGGTGTCCGCCGACGACAAGGAGACGCTGCGCAACCTGGAACGCGACCTGAAATCCATGGTGTTCGGCCAGGACCGGGCGATCGAGGCGCTGGCAGCGGCGATCAAGCTGGCGCGCGCGGGGCTGCGGGAGCCGGAGAAGCCGATCGGCAATTACCTGTTCTCGGGTCCGACGGGGGTGGGGAAAACCGAGGTGGCGCGGCAATTGGCCGCGACCATGGGGATCGAGCTGATCCGCTTCGACATGTCCGAATATATGGAGCGGCATTCGGTTTCCCGGCTGATCGGGGCGCCGCCGGGCTACGTGGGCTTCGACCAGGGCGGGCTGCTGACCGACGCGATCGACCAGCACCCACACTCCGTGCTGCTGCTGGATGAGATCGAAAAGGCCCACATGGACCTGTTCAATATCCTGCTGCAGGTCATGGATCATGGGAAGCTGACGGACCATAACGGCAAGACAGTCGATTTCCGCAACGTGGT
>DATDIC010000683.1:0-3001 GCA_036521275.1 Acetobacteraceae bacterium | reverse complement strand
GACCGCGCGCGCTCGTATCCGGGTGGGAAACACCTCCGCCTGATAATTGTGGAAGGAGTAGGAGAGCCAGTTGTTGGAGAGCGTGATCAGCACGCCGAGTGCGATCAGCCCGAGTTCCGTGTTCTGCTGAGAAAACAGCATGCCGAACACGCCGATCCCTATCGCCGAACAGACGATCTGTGTCTTGCGCTCCATCCGGTCGGCAACCAGCATTCCCAGCAGCGGCCCGATCGGGTTGGCAATCGCGATGATGAACGCAAATTCCAGGCTGCGGGTGACGGTGATCCCCTTGGCGATCAGCAACGTCGGCACCCAGGCGGCAAAGCCGTAATAACCGAAGGTCTGGAAGAAATGGAAGATCGACAGCATTATGGCGCGGCCGCGATAGGGCGAGTGCCAGATCTCCGAAAAGGTGGCCTTGCCCTCTTCCGCGATCGCGACCCCGATTGGCGGCAGCCGGCCGGTTTCGGCTTCGATGCGGGTTTCGATGTCCCGCACCACGGCCTCGGCTTCGGCCAGTCGGCCGACTCGGGCCAGCCAGCGCGGGGATTCCGGAAGGCCGAGCCGCAGCCACCACACGAACAGCGCGCCGATCGCGCCAATCACGACCACCCAGCGCCAGTTGTTTACGCCCAACAGCCACGCCAGCAGCGCCACGATGGGTACAGCGCAGAAGCTGACGAACTGGCTGAAGGCAAACGCCCGGCCGCGTTCTTCACGCGGGATCAGTTCCGAGATGTAGGTATCGATGGTCACCAGTTCCACGCCGATGCCGATCCCGGCGATGAAACGCCAGATATCGATCCAGAAACCGTTCGGCATGAACGCCATTATCAGCGTGCTGATACAGTACCATAGCAGCGAGAAGGTGAAGATCGACCGCCGTCCGTACGCATCGGGGATCCATCCGAAAATGATCGTGCCGACGAACAGCCCGGCAAACAGCGCGAACACGAACGTCCCGGCCCCGGGCGAGTTGATTGCCTTCAGCAGCCTGAACGGGCCGAGCGACGCATCGCTGAACAGGCCCTGAGCGTTCATCCCGGGAACGATGTAAGCAGTCAGGAACAGGTCATAGAGCTCGAAGCAGGCGCCCAGCGAAATGAGCAATATCATCCGCCAGACGTGGCGGCTGCGCGGTAACCGGTCGAGCCGTGCCGCCAGCTCCGCCGCAGTGCTGCTCATCACTCATTCCCCCCGTGACGCGTGGCCGCCGAACCGACGCCAGCTCATTGCGGCTATGCAGTACTGGCGCACCGCGTCGCGTCAAGGGGCAGGTTCCGACCCGATCACCTTGCTGAAGCCCTGTAGCCGCGCCATCTAGCGGGCAAATGCAAATTACATCATTCACCTCGCCCGACCCGGTGGGATGGCACGGGACCACGATCCTGTGTGTCCGTCGCGACGGGCATGTCACCATGGCCGGGGACGGCCAGGTGAGTCTCGGACAGACTGTCATCAAGGGCAACGCGCGCAAGGTGCGGCGGATCGGGCCGTCCGGCTCGATACTCGCCGGATTTGCCGGCGCGACGGCGGACGCGTTCACGCTGCTCGAGCGGCTTGAATCGAAGCTGGAGCGGTTTCCGAACCAGCTTGAGCGCGCCTGCGTGGAGCTGGCCAAGGACTGGCGGACCGATCGCTATCTTCGCCGGCTGGAAGCGATGATGGCAGTGGCCGACAAAGATCGCAGCTTCACGCTGACCGGCAACGGCGATGTGCTCGAGCCTGAGGATGGCGTCATTGCCATCGGCTCCGGCGGCAATTTTGCCCTTGCAGCGGCACGCGCGCTGCTGAGCGTGGAGGGATTGTCCGCTGAGGAGATCGCGCGCCGCGCGATGGCCATCGCCGCGGATATCTGTGTCTATACCAACAACAACGTGATTATCGAGACTATCTGATGGAAACCCCGACCTATACCCCGCGCGAGATCGTCTCCGAGCTCGATCGCTTCATCGTCGGTCAGGACGACGCCAAGCGCGCCGTCGCCATCGCGCTGCGCAATCGCTGGCGCCGCCAGCAACTGCCGGAGGTCATGCGCGAAGAAGTGGTGCCCAAGAACATCCTCATGATCGGCCCGACGGGCTGCGGCAAGACCGAGATCGCCCGCCGGCTGGCGAAGTTGGCGCAGGCGCCGTTCCTGAAGGTGGAAGCGACGAAATTCACGGAAGTGGGTTATGTCGGCCGCGATGTGGAAAGCATCGTGCGCGACCTGGTGGACGCCAGCCTGAACATGTTGCGCGATGCGTCCCGCAAGGACGTGCAGGCCAAGGCCGAACTGGCCGCCGAAGAGCGGCTGATCACCGCTCTGGTCGGCGAAGGAGCAGCGGCCGATACCCGCTCCAAGTTCCGCCGCATGCTGCGCCACGGGGAGTTCGAGAACAAGGAGATCGACATCGCCATCAGCGAACCGGCAGCGGGCACGCCGATCGGCCAGCTCGATATTCCCGGCATGCCGCCAGGCCAGATGATCAACCTCTCCGAGATGATGAAAGGCATGTTCGGCCGCCCACCCCAACAGCGTCGCCTGACGGTCGCTGCCGCCCGGCAGGCGCTGGAGCGTGAAGAGGCGGACCGCATGCTGGACAATGACCGCTTGGCAAAGGACGCGGTCGCGCACGCGGAGAACAACGGAATCGTCTTCATCGACGAGATCGACAAGATCTGCGCGCGAACCGTGGAAGGCGGGTTCCGTGGCGGCGACGTGTCACGGGAAGGCGTGCAGCGCGACCTGCTGCCGCTGATCGAGGGCACCACCGTGACCACCAAGTACGGGCCGGTGAAAACGGACCACGTGCTGTTCATTGCGTCCGGTGCGTTCCATCTCGCCAAGCCGGCCGACCTGCTGCCCGAGCTGCAAGGCCGGCTGCCGATCCGCGTAGAGCTGGCTTCGCTGTCGCGGACTGATCTGCGGCGGATTCTCACCGAGCCCGAGCATTCCCTGGTGAAACAGTACGCGGCTCTGCTTGGCACGGAATCGGTGAAGCTCGAATTTACCGACGAC
>DATDIC010000682.1:0-10796 GCA_036521275.1 Acetobacteraceae bacterium | reverse complement strand
CAACGCCGTGAATGACACTGCGACCAATGACAAGCCGACCGCGGAATTCCTGGCGGAGTGGTGCCCGGACGTCCCGCTGACCCGGCCGATTGCGGGATACGAGGCGCCGCTATCGAACCGGAAAGCACGAGAGACACTCGGTTTCACGGAGCGGCATAACTGGCGCGACGAGGTACGGTCGCTTGCTTCGGCCAATGCCAGCGGCCCGAAGTCTTGACCCTTCCGGGGATCGTCGCGGGCGCACGGACTGCCGCTGGACCGCTGGAATAAGATATAAGCCGGACGGAGCTGACGCATGAACCTACCATTCGACCGGGGCCTGTTCGGCCAGTTGCGGCACGACGCGGCCGGGCACTGGCGCGACTATGTCGAACATCCATTCGTGCGCGCGCTGGAAGACGGAACGCTGCCGTCGGCCGCGTTCCGCCGCTATCTTACCCAAGACTACCTGTTCCTCATCCAGTTCGCCCGCGCCTATGCGCTCGCCGGCTACAAGAGCGCCAGCGTGGCCGATCTACGCGCAGCGGCCGCCGGTCTTGGCGCGATCGTCGATGTCGAGATGAAGTTGCACGTCGCCTATTGTGCGGATTGGGGCCTCAGCGAAGCGGAGATGGAAGCTGAGCCGGAGGCAATGGAAACCATCGCCTATACGCGCTTCGTGCTCGATCGCGGGCTGGCCGGCGATCTGCTGGACCTGCACGTGGCGCTGGCGCCATGCATCATTGGATATGCAGAGATCGGCGAACGGCTTGCGGCGCAGGCGGACGTCGCCGGCCATCCGTATCAGGCCTGGGTCGCGGCCTATGCCGGCCCGGAGTACCAGGCGGCAGCGCTGGCGGCCGTGTATACTCTCGACCGGCTGGCCGCCTCGCGGGGGAGCGAATCACGGTATGCCGAGCTGGCGGCGACGTTCGTTACCGCGACGCGGCTTGAGGCCGCGTTTTGGGACATCGGATGGAGCCTCGTGAAACGCTGATCTCCCCACCCGCTTCACGCCGGCTGTGATGCCGAGACGGACGCTGTTCGCCGGGATTCGGATTCGATACCAAAAAACTTTATATAGGAAAGGAACTTCTCGCGCTCGGTTGCCTCGTGCAGGCCGTGATCCTCGAACCGGTAGGCGCGATGCCGGTAGCCGCCATCCGGATGCTCAGTAACGGCACGCATCACGCGGTCCCGGGTTGCCGCATCCGGCTCCAGCGCGAAATGACGGTACACCTGTGTCATCGTCCCCAGCGGATCGCCGACCAGATCGCGATACTCCACGTGGCAGATCGGTTCGGCAAACGGCTGCTCGCGGGTGGCACGGATCATGCGCGCCGCTCCCTCCTGCCAGCGGACGCTTTCCTGGCGGCCGATCTCCTGCCGGTCGATTCGCCGCGTGAACGGCTGCCGCAGCACCTCGGTCAGTTGCGCGACCGACAGCAGCACTTTCAGCGGGTCGCGGTGCACGAACACCACGCGAGCGTCGGGAAACGCGGCACGCAGATCGCTCAGCGCGAACAGGTGATCGGGGCATTTGAGCACCCAACGGGTTTGCCCCGACGCGTGCTGCAGATGCTGCAGAAACCGCCGCTCGAACCGGTAGGCCGCCACCTGCCCGTCGGTGTCCAGCCATCGTCGGTACGACGGGATCCGATACGTTGAATCGAACCGCAGGCTGCGGAACACGTGTGCGGTGATCTCGGAGCATTCCTGCGGCGAGTCGGCAGTCAGTGGATGCAGTCCGCGGAAGGCGGGCGCCAATCGCTCGAAGCCGCGCAACTGCCGCGACACGCGGCGGATCGCGGTACGCGCCTGGCCCTGGCAGGGATAGATTGTCTGCCACACCAACGGGGCGCGGTTGGTGGGGTCTTCCAGCATCAGCCGGTGCAGAAATGTCGTGCCGCTGCGCGGCAGGCCGGTGATGAAGATCGGCCGCTCGATCCGCTGGTCCAGGATGCCGGGGGAAGCAACCTCCTGGGCCCGCAGCCGCAACACGTTGCAGAGGAAGCGAAGCACGTCCCAGCGCACCGCGAACCGCCCCACCACGCTCAACGACGCTTCCTCGTGGAGTGCGGAAAGCAGTTGCCGCAACGGCTCGCGGAACGGTGTCTGGCCGAAGTCGGAAAGGCCGGTCCGCCGGCAGGCCGCCTCGAGCAGTGGCTCAGCGCGAATGACGCCGTCGAGCAGACCGGCACGGCCAGCAATCACGTCTGCCGCTTTCAGAACGGTGCGTAGCACGGGCAATCAGCTAACCTCCGGACTCGGCAACCGCTGGGCGACCTGGCGGTTCTGCACAGAAGCATGGGACAGTGGCCGTTGACCTGTGCAGGCTGTATCACGTTAACCGGAGCGGGAATGGGATGGAAACCCCACCGGAACGCCTATCTGCCACGTCCTGAAAGCTGAAAGGAGCCGCGATGCCGCAAATGCCACTCGTTATCCGGTCTGTGGCTTGCTTCGTTACAATTTTTTCCCTGGCCGGAATGCCGGAAGCCGCACGGGCGTACGACGTGATCATGCCGTCCGAGCAGCCCGCAGCCGATCCGGCGGTGCTGGCCCCGGTTCAGGAGCTCAATCAGGCGCTGATTACCACCATGAGATCGGGAAAGACGGTGGCCTTCCAGAGCAGGGTGGACACACTGGCGCCCGTTGTCAGCAGGGTGTTCGATTTGCCCGATATCCTGCGCGTCTCCGTCGGTCCCGCCTGGGCGAGCCTGACGGCCGACCAGCGGTCCGCCCTGCTATCGGTGTTCCGCAACTATACGGTCGCGACCTATGTCGATAATTTCGACAGCTATGACGGACAGAAGTTTACGATCAGTCCGACAACCCGTTCGATCGGCGCCAATCAGCAGGTGGTCGATACCGAGATCGTGCCGCGCGACGGCATGCCGCACAGGATCGATTACGTCATGCGCAGGACCGGCGCTGGCTGGCAGATAGTTGATGTGCTGGCTGATGGCTCGATCAGCCGCGTCGCAGTGCAGCGGTCGGATTTTGCGTCGCTGCTGAGCAGGGGCGGCGCGTCGGCGCTGGAAACCAGCCTGCAGCAGAAGACCCAGAACTTGTCCCGGGGCTGATGTTGTACCAGACCGCATTGAAGGTGACCTGCGTTCGTCATTCCCCTTCGCCGCCATTCGCCTTCCCCGTCATTCCCGCGAAAGCGGGAATCCAGACAGGACCTCGGAATTTCGTGGGCGCTCGCCTGGATGCCCGCCTTCGCGGGCATGACGTGATGGGCGCAGGCACGACGTGATGGGCGCGGGGATGACGTGATGGGCGCGGGCATGACGCTCTAAGTCTCGCGCGCGGCCCGGTGATATTCGCGGTTCGGCATCATGTCCGTGCTGGATGCCATGCGGTTCGACAGGTTGAAGAACGCAACCGTCTCGGCAAGGTCGAAGATGTCGGCTTCGGTCAGCCCGACGGCCCGCAATGCGTCGCGATCGGCGTCTTCGATCAACCAGGGCGTGGTCGTCAACTTCCAGGCGAAATCGAGCATCGCCCGCTGGCGCGCGTCCAGCTTCGCCACGCGGTAGTTGAACGCCATCATCTCCCCCAATTCGGGATCGCCGGACAGCAGCCGCACCGCGGCGCCATGCGCCACCAGGCAGTAATAGCAGCGGTTGGCGGACGACACGACCACTGCGACCATCTCCCGTTCCAGCTTCGAAAGGCCGGACTCTGACAGCATGACCTCGTTGTACATCGCGATGAAATTCCGCAGCCGCTGCGGACGCAGGCTGTAGGCGCTGTACACGTTGGGGACGAAACCGAGCTTGTCGACGCATTTGCGCCAGATGGCGCGCAGGTCGTCATCCAGTTCCGCCGGGTCCGGCACGCCAAGGCGGGAGATATGGTCAGGCTGCGGCATCGGTCAGTCCAATACCTCCTGATTGATGACATTGCCGCGGTTCGGCTTGCCATCGAGCACGCTAAGGATGTTTTCCGCCGTGACCCGCGCCATTCCGGCAACGGACTCGGTTGTCACCCCCGCCATGTGGGGGGATGTGATCACGTTGTCCAACTTCAGCAACGGGTTCGAAAGCGGGGTCGGCTCCGCCTCGAACACGTCCAGCCCGGCTCCGGCGACGTGCCCTGTCGTCAGTGCCTCATGCAGGGCTGGCTCGTCGATGATGCCGCCGCGCGCCGTGTTCACGATGAATGCCCCGCGTTTCATCCGCCGCAGCCGCGCAGCGTTGAACAGACCGATCGTTTCCGGGTTCTTCGGACAATGGATGGTTACGAAATCCACCCGCGGCAAGGCGGCGTCGAGATCGGCGGCCGGTTCATATCCGGCGGCACGGATCGTTTCCGCCGCAACGTAGGGGTCGTGGACCAGCACCTGCATATCGAAGCCGGCACAACGCTTCGCTGACCGCGTGCCGATCCGGCCGAAGCCGACGACCAGAACGGTCTTACCGGCAACCTCCGTCGGCAGGCCCTCGTGCCGATCGGCCCATTGCCCGTTTTGCACCTTGCGATCCATGGCCGGTCCGCGCTTGGCAAGCGTCATCATCAAATAGAGCGCATGCTCGGCGACACTGGTGGAGTTGGAGGTACCGGCAACCATCAGCGGAACGCGCCGGATGGTCAGCGCCGGCACCTCCACCGCGTCGTAGCCGACGCCGATGCGCGCAACCACCTCTATGTGCGGCGAGGCATTCAGCTCCGTCTGGCGGTACGGTGTCCCGCCCAGCGCGATGCCGGCAGCATCGGCAAGCAGCGGCAACAGATCGGATTGGCCAATCGTGCCCGGATAGGTCCGCACTTCGATGTCGTCGCGCGCGGCGAGCAGCGCGACGCCTTCCTTGCCCATCGTACTGGGCACCAGCACTTTCTTGCGGTTGGTTGGCATGATCGGTCCTTCAGAGCTTGCGCTGGAGATTGGCGACGTAGCTGCGGTTCCAGGTGGGTGCAATCATCACCTCGTTGATCACCACATGAGGCGGCAGGCAGGCGATGTAGCGCACCAGATCGCCGCAATCCTCCGCCTGCACCATGCGCGCGCGGTCTTCCTTGCTGACCGGGTTGGGACGCTTGTCCAGGATCGGCGTGGCAACCTCGCCGGGCAGCATGACGGTGGAGCGGATGCCGTTGACGCATTCCTCCATATTGATGCTGTGGCTCATCGCCACGACGCCGTGCTTGGCGGCGGTGTAGATCGGGCCGCTGAAGCCGCCGATGAAACGACCGGCCATGGAGGCGGTGTGGATCAGCAGTCCGTCTTTCTGCGCGCGCATCATCGGCAGCACGACCGTGACGCAATAGAGGGCGGACGAGAGATTGCCGTGCACGACCTCGTCGATGCCCTGCGGCGTGAGCTTGCTCCAGTGCCGATCGACGATGTTCAGCCCGGCATTGTTCACCAGGATATCCAGCCGGCCGAGCGTGTCCTTGATGAAGGCGCCGACCTTCTGCACCTGCGATGAATGCATCAGGTCGGCGGGCTGCACGTGGGCCGTGCCGCCATTTTCACGGATCTTCCCCGCCACGTGCTCCAGCGGATCCTGCCGGCGTCCGGTGAGGACGATAGTGGCGCCCTCATCAGCGAGCGCGAGAGCGGCGGCTTCGCCAATGCCGCTGCCGGCGCCCGTCACCCAGGCGATTTTTCCCGCGAGCTTCGGCATCGGCTGGACCTCCCGTTCGTCTGTGGGCGGGCATTGAACGGGGTTGGCGGGATGGGGGCAAGAGTGCCCGTGCTATTTGCAGGGGTACCGCTCACCCAGGAACTGCGCCAGGCCACGGGATGCCGGCAACCTGGCGTGATCCGGGACCGCCCGGACCCATTCCACGAACTGCGCGAGCGTCGCGGTGCGCGTGGGCGCCGGGTTGGGGAAGCAGAACGGCTTCGTGCCGCTGGCGGTTTCCAGCAGCACGTCCGCCGCGCCTTGCGCGAACCCGTGGCAGTAGGTGATTTCGGCGGCGCCGCGCGGGTCGCGCGGGTTGGCCGCGCAAAGCTGCGCCAGTTCACCGGCGGTGCGGGCGTGCAGATCGATGGCACGCTGCGCCGAGGCGGCGGCGGGCAGCAGGAAAAGAGCGATGGCTGTGGCAGGTGGGACAAGGCGCGTCATGTGCGATGGTCTCCCGTTGGATGTGGCAGCGCCAGTGTAGAGTCTGTGGATCAGCGAGCCACACCAGCAAAATGGATGGATTGCAAGGCACAGCTTTGCCGGGTCCCAGGGGATTATTCGGGCGGAGGCCCGGTCGTGCCTCAGTTTGAATTTCGGGTCTCGACCCGTACCGGACCTTCAGTGATCAGTGCGATGGAAGGCGCTCAGGAAATCGAGCAACCGCGCCCATGTCTGCTCTGTGGCAGCTTGATCGAAGTCAGGCAGAGTTCTGTCGGTATAGAAATGGCCGGCGGTCGGATACGAGAATATGTCGGCGCGGACGCCGGCTCTCTTGGCCGTCATCGTCCACTTTGCGATCTCTTCAGGAGGCGCAAACGGGTCCGGATCGGCGACGTGCACCGCAATCGGCGTCCGGTGCCGCACGTTTTGTGGAATTTCCGCCAGGCCATGAAGCAAGACCACGCCGTCGCACATAGGCCTGCCAGGCCACATACTGCCAATCACACCCGCGCCCATAGAATGACCAGCGAGCACGGCAGTCTCAGGAGCGAGATCAAGCGCGTTCTGCGCGCGTCTGCAGATCGTCTTCCATCCGACCGAATTCATGATCGCAAAGCCTTCGTCCATCGAGTTCGCGGCGAGACCAGCGTAGAGATCGGGCGCGACAACGGTATGCCCAAGCGCACGCATCCGATCAGCTGCCTCCATTTCAACTTGCCTGAGGCCAAGGACCGAATGGAACAACACAATAGTTGTCATGGTGCACTCACGTTAGTCTCGGTTGAGCCAATCGCACGTTGCGACGATAGCCTGCTCCATGGATGTCTGCTCTCCACCCAAACCCGAAATTCAATACGGTACACTATCAGAGTCCCAGGCCGCCTTATCCGGTGAACGGCCCGCCCTCAGCGGGACACCCCCACCCGCCACTGATATAAAGCCACATGCCGCCATCCCTGACCGTCACCACCGATGAGGTAGACATCCGCCTCGACCGCTGGTTCCGCCGCCACTTTCCCGGCCTGCCGCAGAGCGCCATCCAGAAGCTCTGCCGCACCGGCCAGATCCGTGTGGACGGCCAGCGTGCCGAGGCCGCAACCCGCCTCATCCCCGGCCAGGCCATCCGAATCCCGCCGCTCCCCGACCAACCCAGGCAGCCCAAACCGGCCATGCCCCCGGAGCCCGAAATTGCCCAGCACCTGCAAGATCTGGTCGTCTACCGGGACGACCGCCTGATCCTGCTCAACAAGCCCAGCGGCCTCGCCGTGCAGGGCGGTCCCGGCCTCATCCGTCATCTCGATGCCTGGCTGGACGCGCTGCGCTTCGGTGCCAACGACCGCCCGCGCCTGGTTCATCGCCTCGACCGCGACACCTCCGGCCTGCTGGTGCTTGCCCGCACCCCCGGCGCCGCTGCCAAGCTCGCCGCCGCCTTCCGCGGCCGCAACGTGGAGAAGACCTATTGGGCCGTCGTCACGCGCCGCCCGATCCCCCCGGAAGGGCGCATCGACCTGCCGCTGAAGCGCATCGGTGGCGCCCGCGGCGAACGCACCGCCCCGGCCGACCCGTCCGACCCCGACGCCACCCGCGCCATCACCGAGTACCGCACGCTCGATCACGCCGGCAAGCTCGCCTGGCTGGAGCTGTCGCCGCTGACCGGCCGCACCCACCAACTCCGCGTGCATTGCGTGGCGATCGGCGCCCCCATTCTGGGTGACGTGAAGTACGCCCAGCCCGACCAGAACGGCGCCTTCGCCGCCACCGTCTCCGGCTTGCCCAGCGTGCTTCACCTGCACGCCCGCCAGCTACGCCTGCCGCACCCCGATGGCGGAACATTGGTCGCGGAAGCCCCACTGCCGCCCCACATGGCGGAGACCTTCGACACTCTGGGCTTTACCGCTCCACCGCCGCAACCGCCCCACCGAAGTTGACCCCACTGAAGTTGAAAGGAGTCTCCTCCTGATCGACCGACCGAGGCGCCGACGCCGTTGGCTTCGCCGGATCCTGAGCGGAATCGTCGTGTTGATCGGCGTTTTCGTGGCGGCGATCGTCATCTTCATCGCGACCTTCCGTGCCGACAGCTACAAGCCGCGGATCGCCGCCGCCGTGCAGGCCGCCACCGGCCGCACCCTGGCGCTGAACGGGCCGATTGGCCTGAAATTCTCCCTCCATCCCACCATCGAGGTGCGCGACGCCGCCCTGGCCAATCCGCCCGGCTTCTCCCGCCCCGACATGGCCCGCATCCAGGCGATCGATGTTCAGCTCGGCCTGCTGCCGCTGCTTCGGGGCCGGGTCGAGATCGGCCGGCTGGTACTCGTTCACCCCGACATCCTGCTGGAACGCACCACCTCCGGCGATACCAACTGGCAGTTCGCACGTCCCGCGACACCCTCCGCCGCCCCGCAACCGCCGACAGCCTCTCGTCAGCGCCGCGTCTCCGAGTTCGCCATCAACGATATGCGCATCGATGACGGCACCCTGGCCTACCGGGACGACCGCACCGGCCATATCGCCGCCATCCAGCTCAAGACGCTGCGTGCGGAGGCCCCAGCTCAAGCCCCCGTCCATCTGACCGCGGATGCCGTCGTGAACGGTCTTCCGTTCACAGTCGCCGCCCAGACGGGCTCCTTGGACGCGCTGCAAGCGCCACCCGCCCCATCCGGCTGGCCGGTGCAGGCGACACTGCACGCTGCCGGCGCCACACTGACCATCGCCGGCAGCGTCACGCAGCCGATGCAGGGCCACGGCTACGCGGTCACTGTGAACGCCACCATTCCGGATCTCGGCGCGCTGGCCCCTTTTGCGCCGAAAGCCGGCCTGCCGCCGCTGCATGACGTCGCTTTCTCCGCCCATGTTGCCGATACCGGCGGCTTGCCGCTGGTCTCCGCGCTGACTTTGCGCGCCGGCGCTGGCGACCTGTCGTCGCTGGTGGCGGGATTGAAGCTGGACAAGCTGACCTTCGACGCCCCGGCCATGGACCAGCCAGTCCATCTGACCGGCGGCGGCAGCTTTGCCGGTACGCCAGTCAGCATCGTGGCCACGCTCGGCGCCCCATCCCGGCTGCTGACCGGCCAACCCGCCGGCCCCTTCCCGATCGACCTGTCCGCCCAGGCCGCGGGCGGCACCTTTGCGGTCAAGGGCACGCTGGCCGAGCCCGCCACACTGGCCGGGCTCGATCTCGCCGTCAGCGGTGGCATCCCCGATCTCTCCAAGCTTTCGCCGCTGCTGCACCGGCCCTTGCCGGCGCTGACACAGGTCGCGTTCCAGGGCAACTTGTCCGCGCCCCAGCTCGTAACCGGGCCGCTCCAGTTTCAGGCGATGAAGCTGACCACCGCCCAGGGCGACCTGTCCGGCTTGGCGACGGTCGGCCTTAGCCCGTCCTCGATCCATGCCCAGCTCAGCTCGACCCGGCTTGACCTCGATGCTCTTCGGGCGGCCCAGCCCCGGCCGGCGCCCGCCCAGGCTCCGGCAGGTTCGGCCGCGATCGCTCCGCCGCACCCCCAAGCGCCGCCCTCCCAAGCACCAACTGTCGCCCGCAGCACCCACCTGATCCCCGACAGCAAGCTGCCGTTCGACCAGATGCGCGGGCTGAATGCAGACGTCACCCTCGCGGTCAGCACGCTGATCACCGGCGGTGAGACCTGGAAGCAGGTGACCGGACACATGGTCGTGCAGAACGACAAGCTTCAGCTCGCGCCATTCCACGCCACCCTGCCGGCAGGCCCGCTGGACCTTTCGCTATCGGTGGATGCAGCCCACCCAGCCCCGCCGGTCGCCATCAAGCTCCAGGCTCCGGCCGCCGCCTTGCAGCAACTGCTCACACTCGCCGGCCAGCCGGGCGTCGCTCGCGGCACCGTCGATATCAGCGCCGACCTTACCGGAAAGGGCGACACGCCGCACGCGATCGCCGCCTCGCTCAACGGCACCTTGTCCGCGACCATGCAAGGCGGCCAGATCGAAAACCGCGTTCTGGAGGCCATGCTCGGCAAGGTCATCGCCCGCGCCAACCCGATCGGACTGCTGGAGCGCGGCAGTACCAGTGAGATACGCTGCCTCGCTGCCCGGCTTACTGCCCACAACGGTGTGGCCACGATGAACCCGTTCCTGCTCAACTCCACCCTGATCACCGTGGACGGCAGTGGCACCCTCAATCTCGGCAACGAGACCCTCGACCTGCACTTGCATCCGCAAGGCCGGGTCGGCGGCACCGGCATTTCCATCCCGCTCACCGTAACCGGGGGCTTTGCCGATCCGCACGTGGCGATGAACCAGTCCGGCGCCGTGCAGGGCGGGGTCGAGGTGGTGATCGGCGCCCTTACCGGGCACAACGGCCTGAAGCTGCCCGGCGCCACCGCACCCTCGTGCGCGGCCGCCCTCGCCTCGGCCCGCACCGGCAGCGCACCGGCAGCCGCGTCTCCACCCGCCGCCCAGCCCCCTGCCCCACCCGCCACGGCCCCGAAACCTCCCAACGCCGGTGCCTTGCTGCGCCAGTTGCTGCACCGATGAAGCGCGTGTGGCAGACTGCCGTCATTGAGCCCGGCGAATCGGGCTTCACGATCCTGCTCGACGGGCGCCCACTCCGCCTGCCGGGCGGCGCGGTGCTGCGGATCGGCCCGGAGGCGCTGGCCCGCGCCATCGCGGACGAATGGCAGTCCGCCGGCCCTGAACTGACCTTCGCCGACACCCCACTGACCCGCCTGGCCGGCACCGCCCAGGAGCGCATCGCGCCCGACCCATGGC